>DASTIG010000024.1:0-8871 GCA_035717785.1 Candidatus Limnocylindrales bacterium | reverse complement strand
CCATGCATCGAGCGCGCTCCCACCTGGTCGAGCGCGACCTCGTCACCGTGCCGGCCGACGAGCGCATCGATGTCGTCGAGACGCCCGAGTACCTGCGCAACGTCATCCCGTTCGCCGCGTACTTCTCGCCCGCGGCGTTCGACAAGAAGTCGAAGGGCATCTACGTCGTCACGCCGGCGGTCCACGGCAACGTGAACGCCCTGCGCGAGCACAACCGTGCCGGCATCAGCAACACGAGCATCCACGAGGCGTACCCCGGTCATCACCTGCAGCTCGATGTGGCCCGCCGCCATCCGTCGCTGACGCGTCTCCTCGCCGACGCGCCGGAATTCGTCGAGGGCTGGGGGATGTACTCGGAGCTGATGATGCGCGAGCACGGCTTCGACGACGCCCCGCAATACCGACTCATCCTCCACACCGACGCGATCTGGCGGGCGTGCCGGATCATCCTCGACGTGCGGCTCCACCGCGGCGAGCTGACGGTCGACGAGGGCGTCGACTTCCTCGTGGAGCAAACCCGCTTCGAGCGCGACAACGCCCGCTCCGAGGTCGAGTGGTACACGTACCGGCCGACCTATCCCTTGTCGTATCTCCTCGGCCGGACGCTGCTGCTCGAGCTGCGCTCCGGCGAGCAGCGACGCCTCGGCGACGCCTTCTCGCTACGGGCCTTCCACGACACCCTGCTCCGCAACGGGTCGCTGCCGATCAGCTTCCATCGCCGCCTGCTCGCAGGCGAGGGCGCCTGAGAGGGTGCTCGTCATCCCATCGCTCGACCTCGAGGGAGGTCGGTCGCGGGTCGTGTACTGGCCGGGGGCGTCGGCCGGGATCGGGGCCCCGACGGATCGACCCGAGCGGATCGTCGAGCGCCTCGTGGCGCAGGGCGCGACGCTTGTCCACCTCATCGATTTCGACGGCGCGCGCAGCGGTTCGCCAGCCAACCTCGATGCGGTCGGGGCGGTCGCGTCCCGCTCGGCCGTCCCGTTGCAGCTCGCCGGTGGCCTCGACTCCGCCGAGGCCATCCAGCTCGCGTTCGCGGCCGGCGCGACCCGCGTCGTGCTCACGACGGCGATCGCCGATCGCGCCGACGACCTGCGCGCGTGCCTGGCGGTCGCCGGCGACTGGCTGGCGGTGGGACTCGATCCGCGGCCGGAGCGGCTGGCGGCCTTCCCGTGGCGACGGCCGGCCCCACCGACGATCGAGACGCTGGTCGGCGAACTCACCGGCGCCGGTGTGTCGCGGTTCGTCCTCGCACATGGCGGGACGCAGCCGGACCTCGATCGGGTGCGATCCGTCGTTCGGTCGTACGATGCGGAGATCCTCGTCGCCGGCGGGGTCCGCGACCTCGACGGCGTTCGCCGCGTGCGCGAGACCGGCGCCGCCGGCGTCATCCTCGGGGAGGCCCTCCTCTCCGGTGCCATCGACCTTTCTGCCGCCCTGGAGGCCGCCGCATGATCCCCCGCCCCATCCGTTCGCTCGCCTTGCTCGCCGCGATCGTCGCGAGCACCGCGTGCAGCGCCCAGCCGGGCGCTTCCGCGCCCCCGCCGGCGACCCCGGCACCGTCCGCCGCTACTGGTGGCGGCACGGACTGCCCGACCGCGCAGCCCGCCGCGCTGCCTGCGGGTGAGACCCGCTCGGTGAAGATCGAGACGGTCCAGGGAACCATCACCCTCGGGCTCGAGGCGGACCTCTCCCCGATCGCAGTCGGGAACTTCGTGGCGCTGGCCGAATGCGGCTTCTATGACGGCGTCGTGTTCCATCGGCTGGTGCCCGGCTTTGTGATCCAGGGGGGCGATCCGGATGCCACCGGCACTGGCGGCCCGGGGTACGCGATCGCCGACGAGCCACTGGTCGGAAAGTATCGACGGGGAACGGTCGCCATGGCCCGGACACCGGCTCCCGATTCGCAAGGCTCCCAATTCTTCCTCGTCCTCGACGACGCGGCGGAGCCCGCTCTGGCGTCCGCCCAGTTCCCGTATGCCATCCTCGGGGAAGTGACTGCGGGGATGGACGTCGTCGACGCCATCGCCGCGATGCCCAACAGCGGCGGCCCGTCGAATACCGCGCTCGATCCGGTGGCCATGGACCGCGTCACCGTCACCGAACCCTGATCCACAGCCGAAGGAGTATGCACATGACCCGAGCCACCATCGCGACCGAGATCGGCGACATCGATATCGAGCTGTACGACGAATCGGCCCCGAAGGCCGCGCAGAACTTCATCGAGCTCGCCAACAAGGGCTTCTACGACGACGTGATCTTCCATCGCGTCATCCCGGGCTTCGTCATCCAGGGCGGCGACGGTCAGTACGGCAAGAAGTCGTCGCTCGAGCGGAGCCGCGTCGGGACCGGCGGGCCTGGCTACAAGTTCGAGGACGAGCCGGTCAAGGGCGACTACCAGCGCGGCTCGCTGGCGATGGCCAACTCAGGCCCCAATACCAACGGCAGCCAGTTCTTCATCTGCACCGACGACCTCGGCGGTCGCCTGCCCAAGAACTACACGTTGTTCGGCGTCGTGACGAACGGCCTGGACGTGGTCGACAAGATCGTGTCCGCACCGCGTGATGCGCGCGACCTCCCGAACGAGCCGGTCGCGATGACCTCGGTGACGATCCACCCCGATCAGGGCTGACCCCCGCGCGCCGCGCGCGCCGCATCGAGCGCCGCGAGGATCGCGTCGGCCGATCGATCTATATCTGATTCGCGGGTGTTCCAGCCCGAGACCGAGATCCGGATCGTCGGGGTGCCGTGGAACGTCGATCCGCCCAGCCACAGCGTGCCATCCGCCTGGACGCGGGCGACGACATCGGCCGTCAGCGCGGCATCGCCGACGCCGACAAGGACCTGGTTGAGCACGACTTCGTTCAGGATCCGGACGTCGGGGTGGTTGGCCAGTCGCCTGGCCATTCGTGACGCCAGGTCGCAGCAGCGCTCGACCAAGTCGGCGATCCCAGTGGCACCGAGCGATCGGATCGCGGCGTACATCGGGAATGCACGGGCGCGCTTGGACATCTCGGGAACGTATTCGAACGGATCACGCTCCTGTCCGGGCGCCGGGGGCAGGTAGGCGGCCGCGACGCCCATCGCGGCCCGGTGGGCGGCGGCGTCGCGCACGAAGACGACGCCGGAGTCGTACGGCACGTTCAGCCATTTGTGGGCATCGGTTGCCCACGAATCAGCGCCGTCGTGGCCGCGCGCGAGGTGCCGCAGTCGCGGGCTGGCAGCTGCCCACAGCCCGAACGCCCCGTCGACATGTAGCCAGGCGTTGGGGTGCTGGCGGACCACCGCGACGATCGGTTCGATCGGGTCGAACGCGCCGGTGTTCACCTCGCCGAGTTGGGCACAGACGATGGTCGGGTCGGATCGCCCCCGCAGGGCGTCAGCCAGGGCGTGCGGATCCATGCGGCCCTCGTCGTCGCTCGGGATCCGCTCGGCGCGGCCGCGCCCCAATCCCAGGTAGCGGAGGGCGTTGGTGATCGCGACGTGAACGTCGGCCCCGACGATGACGCGGATGGGCGGCGCATCGATCAGCCCGGCCTCCTCGACGTCCCAACCGGCGTTCCGCAGGACCGCGTGGCGGGCGGCTGCCAAGGCGGTGAAGTTGGCCATCGTCGCGCCGCTCACGAAGCCGACCGTGGTCCCCTCGGGGAGTCCGAGCAGCTCGACGAGCCAGGCTGCGACGACCTCCTCGATAACGGCCGCGCTCGGCGTCGCGAGATACAGGCCGACGTTCTGGTCCCAGGCGGACGTCAGCCAATCGGCTGCGAGGGCCGCCGGCACGGAGCCGCCGATCACGAGGCCGAAATAGCGTGGACCGCTCATCGCGATGAGCCCAGGTTCGACCCCCGCCGCCAGGTCGTCGATGACGTCGCGGGCGTCGGTGCCGCCCTGCGGTAGCGGGCCACCGAGTCTCCGGCGCAGATCGTCGGCGGTCAGGTCGGGCAGAACCCCGACCCGGCGATCGGGCAGCGACGAGCGGTAGTCGATCGCCAGGTCGGCGGCGTGCCGCAGAAGGTCCGACGTCCCGGCGTCGGGATCGGCCTCGATCGTGGTCGTTGTCGGCTCGTCGGCGTTCGTGGTCATGCGTCTGAAACCTCCCCTGGGTCCCCCTGCGCCCGCACGAAGGTTAAGGAATTTACACAGTTCCGTATGCCAAAAAGGTTGGAAAACGGCCCCTTGAGAGGTAGGATATCGAAGCTGCTCAGTCAGCCAAGCTGCCCCAGCGCCAAGGTCATGGGTAGGTAGGGTCAGGGTAGTCGGTACAGCCGACGTGATAGATGCTCTTGGCGCGTGGCAGAAGTGTCCGCTTCGGCGGACTCTTTCACCGGGACAGCATCGAGGCGGCTCCTTCGGGAGCCGCCTCGTGTTTTTGACGCGTCCTGGCGGGCGACCCGATGCGTGCGTTGCCGGCTGCGCGGGGTCGCTCACGTAGCTTGGGCTACGCTCGCTCACCTGCTCACCGGCGCCTTCGCCTCGGGCCGTCCGCCCGGCCGCTGACGATCCGCGCCACGCGGCGGAGAGCCAGCTCGCCGGCGCTCCTCTTGCATTTCTGCCATGTGCGCACCTAGTGCACGTTCGGCACGCCCGCAAGGTGTCGTTGGGCCAGGGGCAGTGCATGCCGATGCACGGGTCCTGACGACGTCGCTTGATTCGCACGGGTCGCTGCATATCCATCCACGGTCAGAGCGGTTCTCGGTGATCGAATGCGACTTACGTGCACCTGGTGAACATTTGGCAGGTTGGCGAGCGACGGGTTCGTGGACGACAGATTCCTGCTCGCCGGCACGTGTGCGTTGGTGCGGGAAGTCCCCGATGAGTCTTTGTGCTACTTGACAGTAGCGTGTTTCTCGCGCAGGATACATGCTACCGGTAGATAGCACGTACCGGGTCTTGCGACAGGGAGACATCCGATGGCCGTTCTCACCACTGACCGACACCGCGGATCCCAACCCTTCACGGTCGTCATGCGGGCCGCGATCGTCGGCCTGACGCTCGCCACCGCTGCGATCCATGCGACGCTCGGCGGCACGCTGTTCCTCATGAACGCCGTCGGCTACACGGCGCTCGCGATCGCGCTGGTGTTGCCAGGCCCGCTCGGCCGCATCCGCTGGCTGACCCGCTGGGCGCTCATCGGCTTTACTGCCGTGACGATCGGCGGCTGGCTGATGTTCGGGGCTCGCTTCGACCTCGCCTATCTCGACAAAGGCATCGAAATGGCGCTCATCGGCCTCCTGGTCCTCGAGTCGTGGATCGTCGACGGCGGTCCTCTCGGCGCAGTCCGCCGCGCACGCCGCATCGCAGGCGCGATCCTCGGCTGAAAACAGCGGCAAGCAAAGCGAACGGTCGGCGGGCCTGGGGCTCGTCGACCGTTCACCCCTGCCTAGAGAGCGGCGTGCAGCTCCTCGGCCAGGCGCTCCGCCGCGACATCGATCGCGGCACGGAGGTCGGACGTCGTCGATGGGCTCGCCCACCCGATGGCGATCCGGACCAGATCGGACGCGCCGAGCTGGTATTCACATGCCGCTCGGACGCGCTCGACGATGTTGATGGCGGCGATCTCGTCGGTCTCGGTCAGCAGGATCGCGAAGCGGGTGCGTCCGATCCTCGCGATGTGATCGCTCGACCGCAGCTCGACGGCGAGGGTCCTGGCGAGCTGCGTGAAGAGACGCTCGGAGACGTCGACGCCCCATCTCCGGGCATGGGCGTCCAGACCCGCGAACTCGATCAGGACGACGGTCGCAGGCCGCGCATAGCGGCTGACGCGGGCGATCTCACTCGAGATGACCCGGTCCCACAGGCGAGGCCCGTCGGTCCCGGTGAGCGCGTCGTTCCAGCCGGACGGGACCGAGGGCAGCAATCCGCCGTCGGTCCCGCCGTCCATGATCTCGACCTCGTTATGACGCGGGTCGTTGTACACGCGGTCTCCAGTCGCCGCCGCGTGGCGCGGCGGACGTGTGGATGGTCGCTCGGCCAGCCAGCCGCTGACTCGTCCCGATTGGTACCGCCCGCGACGGCGAAGGTCCGGGCTGATCGTGCGCGTGCGTGCGGAACTTGTTCCTCGCTCTCCACCGAGGCTCTTTGGCATGGTTGCGCTCGCGGCCACGCCGCGAACTCTCACGGTTGTAGGTAACCGGTCGTGAATCCCCCAGAGGCGCGGCGGCGGGGCGGTCCTCGGTGGTCATGGAAGCGGTGCTCGTCGCGTGAACCCGCGGTGAGGTAAATGATGAAGGGCGCGTCCAGACGCGGACGGCTTCGCGGTGATCTTCCCCTGCTGACGCCGAGGATCTAGTTGGGTCGGTTCAGCCGGTGATCTCGGCGCGGTCGGTCACGAGCGCGGCGACGAGCAGCGCACCGACGAGCCAGACGACGACCAGGAGGAAGGCCGTCTCCTGCGACAGCGCGCCGATCGCCGGTTCGCCGCCGCCTCCACCACCGAACCCGCCGCTCGTGCCCAAGGATGCACTGGCGACACTGAACGGCCCGTATTTGACGATGTCGGGCAAGAAGACGCCCGCGAATGCCTCGCCGAAATAGAACGCGATGCCTGCGCCGATGCCCGCCAGCTGACTCCGCGCGAGGGTCGCGATCGCGAATCCGAGCGCACCCTCCTCGACGATGGTGATCCAGCCGCGAAGCATCTGCTCGGGTAACCGACCGAGGGTTGCGGCGTCTGAGATGCCGTCGAGTGGCACGCCGGCGATCGTGGCGCCCACCGCGGCCGCGCCGACTGCCACCGCGAAGGCGAACAGCAGCCCGCCGGCCATGACGACGGCGATCGCAGCGAATGCCGTCAGCACATACCAGACGCGACTTTCGCCGCGAGCCACCGCGGCCTTGAGTGTCCCCCAATTCCATTCCGACCCGGCGATCGCGGCTCCATAGAGCACGGCGAACAGGCCTCCAAGACCAAGCAGGAACGCGAGGATCTGGTCGTAGGCACCGGGGAACGTGATCAGCAGGAGCGGATCGCCGCCGCCCTGCCCCTCATCGGAGGGCAGGTTGCCACTGGCCGCCGTCGTCGCAACCGCCACCATGATCAACGCCAATAGGCCGGCCAACAGGCCGAAGGTCAGCCACGTCGCGGGGCGTCGAACGAGTTTGCGCAGGCTCGCGATGAACAGTCTCATCGCGCCGTCTCCGTGGGCTCCGGCGCGGCCCCGGCGCTGCCCATGAACGTTCCGTCCGGGTCGGAGGCGCTCTTCGTCAGCTCGAGGAACAGATCCTCGAGGTCGCTGCCGGCCTCGAGTCGCGTCGCGTAGATGCCTCTTGAGACGAGCGCTCGGTTGATCTCTCCGGCTCGTTCGGGTGAGACGTGCACCGTCAGCCAGCCTGGCTCGTTGGCCGATGGCTGGACCTCCTCGGACGGGAACGCGATGGCGATCGCTTCGACCGCGACCGACACGGATTGCGTCGGGACGCGGACCCGAACCACACCCGAGGTGTCGAGGAGATCGGACACCCGGCCCTCGCGGACGAGCCGCCCCGCGGCGATGATCCCGACGATGTCCGCCATCTGTTGGACCTCGGCGAGCAGGTGGCTCGACACGAAGACCGTGGTCCCGTTGCGTGCGAGCTGCGTCAGGAGCTCGCGCATCGCGACGATGCCTGCCGGGTCGAGCCCGTTCGCCGGCTCATCGAGCAACAGGAGGCGCGGCTCACTCAGCAGGGCGCCGGCGATACCGAGGCGCTGCTTCATCCCCAACGAGTAGCTCGACACCCTATCGCGTGCTCGCTCGCGTAAACCGACGAGCTCGAGAAGCTCCTCGATCCGTCCGGGACGCGTCCGAGGGCCGGTGGCCGCGAGGGCGCGCAGGTTCTCGCGGCCCGACAGGTACGGGTAGAAGGACGGCGACTCGACCAGCGCACCGACATCGAACAGGCGGCGGCGATCACCGCGTTTGAACGGCCGGCCGAGCATGTCCACGCTGCCTCCGTCGGCGTGGATGAGGCCGGTCAGGATGCGCATGGTGGTCGTCTTGCCGGCCCCGTTCGGGCCGAGGAAGCCAAAGACGACCCCGTCGGGGACGACGAGATCGAGGCCGGCCAGCGCCACGCGCGAGCCATAGCTCTTCCGGAGGTCGTGCGTGGCGAGCGCCACACCGCTCGAGGCTGTCATGAGGTCGGTCCTTCGTCCTTGGGCTGCGAGGGGTACCGCCTCAGCAGGCGGCGCTGATCACCGTCGGCTCGGATCACCGTCGGCTCGAATGATGGGACAGCGAGGCGAAGCCGGCCGACCGCCGGCGTCCGAGTACCACGCCCGCGTCTATGCCGACGACAGGGCGGCAGCGGTCGTCTAGCCAGTCGCCTCGGGACCGACACCGCCCTCACCGGCCGCCATCGGCGGCCGGTGAGGTCATGTCGCGGATGTCCCGAGCAGGTCGGGACCGGGCTCCGCTGCGGTCCCATCCCCGGGATCGAACAGATCGGCGATGGATCGCCAGGTCGCCCCGAAGATTGCGATCGCCGGCACGATCAGGAACATCCCGACCAGACCGCCGATCGCCGCGCCGACCGGGGCCGCGAGCAACACCACGGCCGGGTGGACGTGGACCGTCCGGCCGAGGACGAGCGGCGCGACGAAGTTCCCGATCAGGATGTTGTTAACGACGGTAAAGACCGCCATCAGCGCGACTGTGGTCGGGCCCCCCACGGCGACCGCAACGAGGAATGCGACCCCGCTCGCGATGAACCCACCGATGTAGGGGATGAAGCCCCCGAAGAACGTCAGGACGCCGATCGGGAATGCGAGCGGGAGCCCGAGCACGGTCATCATCAGGAACTGCAGCGCTCCGGCGATGACGGAGACGACACCCGTGCCGAACGTGGAGCCGTTAAGGATCCTGGCGGCGCGAGCGCCGGACTCCCCCAGCGCGC
>DASTIG010000023.1:0-6904 GCA_035717785.1 Candidatus Limnocylindrales bacterium | reverse complement strand
ACCGACCTGAGCGGCGGCGATCGCCGCCGCGACACCTGCTCGAGTCACGACTCCCACGAACCTAGGGGACGGCACCACACGGCAGCCTGTCAAGCGTCGAGTCGATCCGGGGCGCCGGTACACTGCCTTCGTGGCGAAACGCGACCCTCATGACGTACTCGGTGTCGCCGTCGGGGCGGACGCGACCCGCATCAAAGCCGCATGGCGACGCCTCGCACGCGCCCATCATCCAGACCTGACCGGCGACGACCCGGCCGCGTCCCGGGTCGCGACCCGGAAGATGGCCGAGATCAACGACGCCTACGCCGCCCTGACCCGCGGGACGGCCGACGACCGGGCCGCAGAAGGGCCGCCGGCCGACATGGGTACCGACGGGAGGCGCCGCCGTGGGGCCGGCCCACCACCACCGCGACCGACCCGACCCGTCACTGGCCGGGTCGATACGACCGCCACCTACCGGCCCCGCAACCAGACGACGCCGCGCGAGACAGGCGGCACCTATCCGCCTCGTGGCTCGACGTTGACCGGCCAGCCGCCGCTGCGCGGACAACGGGTCCACCAGGAACCGCCGCGAGCGTCAACGCCGACCGGGCCGCTCGAGCGTGGCCGCCTGCGCAACTTCCGGCGCCCGCGACCACCGCGCCTCGACCGTGCACTCGAGCACGTCGTCGAGTTCGGCAAGTTCCACGGCCACACCCTCGGGCAGATCGCGGCTTTCGAGCCGTCGTACATCGATTGGGTGGCGGGCACGGTGACCCGGGACCCGGACCTCGTCGCCGCGGCGCGCGTCGTCCAGGCGGACCTGGACGCTCGGGGGATCGGGCGGCGCTCCCACCCGCCGACAGCACGGGCGTCGCGCTCGGCATAGGTCAGCACCGGTCTGTGGCCGGATCCGACCCCAGGAAACGAAGATCGCCCCCCGGCTACCCGGAGGGCGATCGAGCGATGATCCGCGCCAATCTCTATATCAGTCCTGCCAACCCGACGGCCTTACGGGCCTGATGGCCGAAAGATCCGGTTACTCGGCTCGTGACAGGGAGCCGGGATCCCTCCCTCGAACCTCCTCGAGAAAGCGTCCGTTCCCCGTCCGTGACCGACGCCCCAGGTGCTGTCCCCGGTTCGATCGCGGGTCGGCTTGGTGTGAACACTACGCCCGCGTCCCCGTGCAGGGCAATGGCACCCAGGTCCCGAAATCGCCCGGGCGATGGTCGGGCGCATCCTGGCACCATGGGTGGGACGCCCGTACCAGGTGCCTGGGCGCACCGGGCGGCAGGCGCCGCTACCCTTCCGGCGTGACCCACCGACTCCATCGCCGCGGGCCGGCGCTGTCCGCTGTCGTCCTGGCCGCCCTGGTGGTGTCCACTCTGGGGGGCTGCGCGACCACCTCGACCGCGTCCTTCGACCCAACGGGTCCGTGTACCACCGATGGCCGGTTGGCGGGCGCCTATCCGGAGCTCGAGGCGCGCGTCCCGACGAGCTACGAGGGACGCGGGCCGGACCAGCTCGACTCCGGGCGCCACTGCACCCAGGCGAGCCTCGGGTCGCTGGCCGGGGCAGGCTTCACCGAGGTGCGCTTCGCCGGCGGGACATGGGATTTCGGCGGCAACCGGGCCGCGGCGCTCGTCGTGTTCCAGGCGACCGACCTGACCGCCGATCAGGTCGCCGACTTCTACGCCACCAGCGCTCGTGCGGCGGACCGAACACGCATCACCGGCGAGTCGACCCCGTCAGTCGCGGGCCGCGCCGGCCGTCGCCTCGACACGACGACCGGCAGTCGGACACAGACCGTCGTCGTGTGGCCGTCGGTCGATGCAGGGATCGTGAACATCGTCATCACGAACGACCTGCCGGACCCGAAGATCGACGCGGCCGTCGAGGCGTTCGACGGGCATTGAACCGCGTGATCCGGTGCTAGAGTCGAGGCCATGACCGACCGCCGCGCAGACTGGGAGCGCGAGCGCCTGAAGCCGGCTCTCGAGAGGGCGCCGGAGCGCAAACCGTCCTTCTCGACCATCAGCGACATGCCGATCGAGCGGCTGTACGGGCCGTGGTCGCTGGCGGAGGACGCCGAGGAGCGCACCGGGATGCCGGGTGAGCCGCCGTTCACCCGCGGCATCCACCCGACCGGCTACCGAAGCCGCCTCTGGACCATGCGCATGTTCGCCGGCTTCGGCTCGGCGGAGGACACGAATGACCGCTTCCGCCAGCTGCTGGCGGCAGGCCAGACGGGGCTGTCGATCGCATACGACATGCCGACGCTGTATGGCTACGACACGGACGACCCCGAAGCCGAAGGAGAGTTCGGGACGTGCGGGGTCGGGGTCAGCAGCCTGGCCGACATGGAGGTGCTGCTGGCGGGCCTCCCGCTCGAGAAGGTCTCGACGTCGATGACGATCAACTCGCCGGCGGCGCCGATCTGGGCGATGTACATCGTTGCCGCCGAGAATGCCGGCGTGCCGCGCGACCGGCTTGAGGGCACCCTGCAAAACGACATCCTCAAGGAGTTCATCGCCCAAAAGGAGTTCCTGTTCCCGCCCGAACCGTCGATGCGCCTCGTGACCGATACCATCGAGTTCGGGACCCGTGAGATGCCGCGCTGGAACACGATCTCGATCAGCGGCTACCACATTCGCGAGGCTGGCTCGACGGCCGTCCAGGAGCTGGCGTTCACGATCGCCGACGGGATGGCCTACGTCGAGCACGCCATCGAGCGCGGCCTACGGGTCGACGACTTCGCGCCGCGCCTTTCGTTCTTCTTCAACTCGCATTCGGACTTCTTCGAGGAGATCGCCAAGTTCCGGGCAAGCCGGCGTATCTGGCACGACCTGATGACGAAGCGCTACAGCGCCGAGAACGAGCGATCTGCCTGGATGCGCTTCCATACCCAGACGGCCGGCGTGTCGTTGACACCGCAGCAGCCGCTCAACAACCTCACACGCGTGGCGCTTCAGGCGCTGGCCGGGGTGCTGGGCGGGACGCAATCGCTCCACACCGACGCATACGACGAGGCGCTCGCGGTCCCCACTGCCGAGGCCGCTCTTCTGGCACTGCGCCAGCAGCAGGTGATCGCTGAGGAGAGCGGCGTCGACGCCACGGTCGACCCGCTCGGCGGATCGTGGTTCGTCGAGGCGCTCACCGACGAGACGGAACGGCAGGTCTGGCGCTACCTCGACGAGATCGATCGGCGCGGCGGCATGGTCGCCGCGATCGGTGAGGGCTATCCCCAGCGCGAGATCGCCGACGCAGCGTATCGCTATCAGCGCGAGTTCGACGCCGGGCAGCGACGCATCGTCGGGGTCAACGCCTACATCGACGAGACCGAGGAGACGACGGTGCCGGTGCTGGCCGTGCCACCGGGCTCCCTGGAGCGCCAGCTCGCTCGACTGGAGCGGACGCGGCGGGAGCGCGACGCGAGCGCCGTCGAGGCAGCGTTGACGGGCCTGCGCGAGGCGGCGTCACGGCCCGGTTCGAGTGAGACGAACCTCATGCCCCATTTCATCCGGGGCGCAGCGGCATATGCCACGCTCGGCGAGATGTGCGGGGTGCTGCGCGGGGTCTTCGGCGAGTACCGGGAGCCGGTCGCGGTCTAAGGGTTCCGGAAAGGGCGCCGTGCCCAGACGAGGAGCCCGGCCGCCGCGCCGAGCACGATGACCAGCCCCGCGGCCTGACCCGCTCCGAACACCGCGAGGACGAGGCCGACGAGCCCGCCGATGAGGAGCATGGCCTGGGCGCCGGCTATCGACCGATCCGGAAGCGTCGGCGTCTCCGGGTGCATGGCCCGCCGCTCGCGCTGGTCCCAGTCGTGCCAGCGCGCCGTCCCGACCCTGGCGAGGGCGAAGAACAAGCCGGCTGTGACAGCGACGCCCAGCACGACCGGGCCGAGACTGGCGAGCGCGTCGGCAAGGCCGCCCAGCTGCAGCCCGTCGAGGACAGCCCCGATGACAGACCCGATCGCGGTTACGGGAACGGACACGATCTCGTGCCCCGGCACTCTGTCCCACGCCGCCACGAACAGATCGCCGGCACGAGTCAGACGCCGGTCGCCGATGGCCTCGAGCAGGATCAGCGCCAGGACCGTGACGATCGCCGCCACCGAGCACAGCCAGCCCCAGGCCGCCAGCGTCGAGACCCGCTGGCGGCGCCACACGATCCGCCGGGTCCGGTCGGTTCGATCGCGGTAGAACCGCGACGCCGAGGCGTCGCCGCGTGCCGCGTCGATGTGGCGGACCAGGGGGATCAGGAACCCCTCCGGGTTCGCCCAGTACGCGCCGTGATCGGTCAGGACGTTCATCTCGTTGGTGACCGGCCGAGACTCGACCATGATCGTGGCGGGCGGCCGTGTCGGCACGGGTTCGCCGGGCAGCGTCACAGGCGCCTGCATGAGCCACGGGACGTCGGTGGAGTCGCCCGTCGCAACGGCGGTGGCGGTGGCAGCGCCGGCTCGCTCGGATGTCCCGGCCAGGATCCCGCCGCGGGCCGGCAGTGGCCCCGCGGGGGCCGGGTCGTACGAGGCCCAGACGTCGACCCAGCGGAGTCCGGGACGGATCCGCGCGAGGTTGCCTACGAGTCGATGGCCGGGCGTGATCTCCTTGACGCCCGGATCGGCCGCGAGCCGCCACGCGAGACCGAGACCCTGGCCGAGCGTCACGAGCTTGTCGACCTTCAGCTTCTCGTAGGCCGGGTCCAGCAGAGTCTCGAAGCTGACCAGTGCGCCGCCGGAATGGGCGACGATCACGATCGCCTCGCAACCGTCGTCGATGAGGCGCTGGATCGACCGAGCGAGCCTGGCGCGCACGTTCGCCGATTGGACGGGTTCGTCGAGTAGGACCGGCAGGTCGCCGAACCAGTCGATCAGGAAGCTGTCGATCATCTTCCGCGCGGCGAAGTCGCGGACGACCGGGATCGGGATGCGCCGGAGCAGGTCATACCCTCCAAGGACGATCGCGCCGACGCCGCCGACCAGCCAGCCGACGGGTCGAGCGCCGAATGTCAGCGACTGGATCAGGTCCAGACGCTCGGCCAGCCGCCAGTCGAGCGGTGGCGGGCCCGGGCCGATGACGTCTGTCGCCTGGGCGAGCTCATGGAGACGCGGCGATCGATCGCGGTAGCCCGCCGCGATGCCGGAGACGACGGCGCCCATGCGGCGCCGGAGGTAGTCGATCGTCCGGCCCAGGCTCGGAGCCCGCAGGTCGGACGCCCACCACGCCTCGGTGACGACCCAGGTCGTGGACGGGATGTCGCCGTGCGCGGGAACAGCGACCTCGAGGTACGGCGGAGATGCGGCGTTGAAGGAGAACTCGGCGCGCCACACCGGATCGTCGATCCGATCAGCGCCTGTGGCCGTCGCCGCCCGCCAGTCCGAAAGGAGCTCGACGATCGGGGCGGACCAGTCGAGGAACGTCTCGCCTGGCGTCTGGGTGCCGATGCCATGAACGAAGACGATCCCAGTCCGTCGCGCGATGGCGGCAGGTAGCTCGCCCGAGACAACGTGAGGCTTGGAGGGGGTGTGATCGCTCGCCCCGGCGTCGGAGAAGACCGTGGGCTGGTCGTCGCCGCGCCGCTGCATGGCGGCGACTCTAGCACCAGCCCCGAGGCACTCCGACTACCATGCCGCCATGTACCTCGACGCGATGGAATTCCTCGAAGAGGAACGCGATGGATGGGCGCCCTACGAGGCGCTCGCCGGCTTGAGCGACGAACAGCTGACCGCCGTGGTCGATGGTGCCCACGGCTGGTCCGGGCGCGACCTGATGGCCCACTTGCTCGCCTGGCAGGGCGTCTCGCTCGAGGCGGCAAAGGAACTGGCGGTCAATGAGACGAGCCCAACCATCGCGCGAGTCGATGCCGACTGGGACGCCCGTGGCGGCGATGTCGTCAACGCGGAGATCAGCGAGACCTGGGCGGCAGTGCCGCTGGACGAGCTGCGGGAACGCTTCCGCACACAGCCCGGCGAGCTGCGTGGGTACCTGACCGTCGTGCCGGAGACACGCTGGGTCAAGCACGCTGATCACCTCAAGTCGTTTCACGACGAGACGATCGCCCACTACGAAGATCACGCAGCGGACTTGCGGGCGATCCTCGCGTCGGCCGGGCGGTGACGCTCCGGACCTTCCTCGCGTCGGCCGGGCCGTGACGCTCGGCGCGGTGACGCTCCGCGCGGTCATCGACGCCGCCGCGGCGGCGACCCCGGACGTGGACGTCACGACGGAGGAGGACGGGTCGGTGGCGTGGTCCGTTCGAGGGAAGACATTCGCGACCATCTCGGCGGACGGCGGCGAGGCATCCTTCCTGCTCGACCCGATCGTCGCCGGCGCCGCGGCCCGGACGCCAGAGGTCACGCGGTCCGCGCGGGGTGGCGGCTGGGTCGCGATCCGACCGCGGGTCGTCGATGGGCACGTAGCCGACCGCGCCGGAGCGTGGTTCCTGTCCGGGCATCGCCGGCTTACCGGCCCGGGCGCCTAGGGCCGGGCGCCTCACATCCCTGGCGCCCAGCGACCCTGAAATATGCGCATCACAACGACTCAATGGCGAATCCGACCGTTGAGCGGGCTTCCGGGTCGGCCTCTCGTGGGCTGACATCATGCGTACCGCGCATCAGGTCCGACCTATTGCATGGCCGTAGGCTCGATCCAGGACGCGCAGCGGCCATTAGGTTGCCCTGATGCGCGTTGTTCAGGGTCGATGCCCCAACGGCCCGGCTCCTAGTCGCCGGGCGCAGAACGACCCCGGTCGGGCGACCGGGGTCGGTTTAGAGGCTTGGGAGGGGAAGCCGTCAGTCGGCGGCGGCCACCACGAATTCGGCGAGGCCGAACTGCTGCTCGAGCTGCTCGAGCGGCCGGAACCCGACCACGCCCTGGGGCTGCGAGCCCGGCTTGAAGAACGCGATCGTCGGGATGCTCATGAT
>DASTIG010000022.1:0-3669 GCA_035717785.1 Candidatus Limnocylindrales bacterium | reverse complement strand
GCGGCGGCGCTCGCCGCCGCCCAGGTCGGTCTCGCCTACCGTTTCGCGCTCGCGTATCGGGCCCGGGCCGGCTACCCGCGACGGTTCCCGCCGACGATGACACCGGCGGACTTCGGCCTTCCGTTCGAACCCACGACGGTCCCGTCTGAGGGGATCGACCTGCCGGCCTGGTTCATCCCGGGCCGCGATGGGGCGCCTGGGCCAGGCGTCGTGCTCATCCACGGCTGGGAGTCGGCGCGGGACCGAACGCTCCCACTCGCGCATTTCCTCCATGCCGCCGGGTTCCACTGCCTGACGTTCGATGTCCGCGGTCACGGCGAGAACCCGGCCGAGGCCCTGCCGGTCAGTGCCGGCGAGTTCGGACTTGACGGCCTGGCCGCGTTCCGAGCGATCGTCGAACGCCCCGACGTGACGTCCGGCGCGCTGGTCGGGCACTCGATGGGGGCGATCGGCGCGATCCTTGCGGCGGCCGCCGACCCGCGCGTCGCCGCCGTGGTCGCGACCTCCTCACCAGCCGATCCATACCGGCTGACGCGTCAGACGTTCAGGTTGGCACGCCTGCCGATCCCCGACCCGATCGCTTATCCATTGGCCTGGCTGACCACCCGTGTGTTCCTCCGGCCGCGTGGCCACGTCGTGACCGAGATCAGTGCGACCGATGCGATCGCCAGGTATCGAGGGCCGATCCTCCTCGCGCACGGCGACGAGGACCAGGTCGTGCCGTTCTCCCACATGGCCCGGCTCGCGGCGGCCGCCCGTCGCGCGCGTGCGGCGGATCCGGTGGCCGAGCCGGTCGAGACCATGGTCGTGCCGGGCGGGCAGCATTCGTGGCTGTACGAGGATGCCGCATATCGGGCCGGTGTCGCGCGGTTCCTGGCCGCTGCGCTGGACGGCCCGCTCGATCCCGGCGAGGCGGCCGCGATCGCCGCGGCCACGCCCGCGCAGCGCATACCGGCCGCCGAGGAGCGCCTGTCCGCCGTCGACACGATGCCGGGCGGCTTCCGCACGCTGGCCCAGGTCGCCTTGCCCGGGGCGACGCGGATTCCCGACATAGAGGCGCTGGCGTCGGCCGATGAGCCGGGGCTGGGCTGATGGCCCCGATGTCAGTGTGGGATGCCGTCACCTCCCACCGTGTCGTCCGCCGCTTCGCCGACCGGCCGCTCGACGACGAGCACCTCGAGCGCATCCTCCACGCCGGCCGCCGCGCCAACAGCTCCAAGAACCAGCAGCGCTGGGCATTCATCGTCTGCCGCGACCGAACGCATCTCAGGGAGCTCGCGGCGGTCGGGCCGTACGCCGGTCACCTGGCGGGGGCGGCCGTCGCGGTGGCGCTCGTCACGCCGGATCCCGCGCAGACGGACGCGCCGCTGTCCGTGATGTTCGACCTCGGCCAGGCGGCGGACTCGATGATGCTCGTGGCGTGGGAGCTCGGGATCGGCAGCGTGCCCGCGACCGTCTACGAGCAGGATCTCGCGCGGCCCCTGCTCGGCTACCCGGCCGATCATCACTGCGAGTTCCTGCTCTCGTTCGGCTACCCGGCCGACCCGGCCGACCTCACGCGTCCGCTCCGCGCTGGCGGCCGGCTGCCGCTCGACGAGCTCATCCACGAGGAGCGCTGGTAGCGCTGGCCCTGGGGCGAGCGACGTTCGCCAAGCGCCGCGGCTACTGCCAGGCGAACTTCCGGGCTGCGATCCCGAAGCACACGACGAGCCACCCGATCAGGACGGCGCCACACAGCCACAAGGGCGCGAACGCCGACCCGCCGACCATGATCTGCCGCAGCGCGTCCGCCAGGTAGGTCAGCGGGATGATCCGGGCGATCGTCTGGATGAGGTCTGGCATCTGGTCGATCGGGAAGAACACGCCCGACAGGAACATCATCGGGAACTGGACGACGCTCGTCATACCGTTGGCGGAGTCCTCGGTCTTCGCGAACGAGGCGATGACGTAGCCGAGCGCGAGGAACGTCACCGCGCCGAGCGAGATGAACAGGATCGACAGACCCCAGGGACCCGTCACCTCGACGCCGAAGAGGGCGACGCCGACGCCGATGATGATGACCGCCTGGGCGAGCGCGATGAGCAGGCGCATCGCGATGTTCGACCCGACGAGCTGCCAGCGCCGCAGGGGCGTCGCGGCGAGGCGCTTGAGGATGAGCTTCTCCCGGTCGGCGACGAGCGGGATCGCCGCAAAGATCCCGACCTGCATGACCGACAACGCGAGCACCGAGGGTACGAAGTAGCTGATGAAGTTGAGGTTCTCCGTCTGGAGGACCTGGGGCTCGGGCACGACGAGCGGCGGTCGGCCACCGAGGTTCACGACCCCGAGCACGGCGCCGACCGATTGGAAGACGCCGGCCGCGAGGTTTTGGCGTGACGGATCCGTGTACACGATGACCGTCGAGGGGGCGCCGGTGCCGGTAGCCGCTGCCGCGATGGCATCGCCGTAGCCGGCCGGCACGACGAGCACGGTCTCAAGCTCACCCTGGCGCATCTGCTCGAGCGCCGGCTCGCGATCGAGGTCGACGAGCTCCGACGCTTCCTGGGCCGCGAAGACGGCGCGCAGCTCGCGCGACGCGGTCGAGCCGTCCTCGTCGACCCAGCCCGCGCGCAGGCCCTCACCATCGCCACCGCCCTCGAAGATGAACCCGAACAACAAGATGAAGAGGAGCGGGAAGGCGAGCGTCCAGAACAACGCCGCCCGGTCACGGGTAAAGCTCTTGATGTTCGCGACCGTCAGGGCGGCGAGCGCACGCATCGATCGACCCTAGTCCCGCAGAGCCCGGCCGGTCAGGTCGAGGAAGACGTCCTCGAGCGTCGCCCGCCGGATGGCCAGGTTCTTGGGCTCGAGCCCGCGCCGCTCGGTCATCGCCAGCAGTGCGCCGATCGTCGCGCCGACGTCGCGCGTGTAGAGCAGTACCTCGCCGCCGTCCTCTTTGACCGAGACGACCGCCGGGAGCGCCTCGAGCTCAGCCGTCGGCAGCTCCGCCAGCCGGTCGAAGCGCACGGCGCGCTCGTGGAACCGCTTCGAGATGAGCTCGTCGACCGTGCCCAGCTCAAGGATCCGTCCGTGGTCCATGATCGCGAGCCGATCGCACAGGACCTCGGCCTCCTCCATGTAGTGGGTCGTGAGCAGGATCGTCCGGCCATCCGCCTTGAGGCCCAGGACCAGGTCCCACAGAGAGCGACGGGCGGCGGGGTCGAGACCCGTGGTGGGCTCGTCGAGGAATACGATCTCGGGATCGTTCACGAGCGCCAGGGCGACGCCCAGCCGCTGCCGCTGGCCCCCGGACAGGACGCTGGTCTGCGCATCGCGCCGCTCGCCAAGGTCGAGCGCCTCGATCAGCTCGGCCGTCGGCCGCGCCCGGGCGTAGAAGCTCCGGAACAGGTCGAGCACCTCGGTGACCGTGAGCTTCGGGTAGAGGGCCGCGGTCTGGAGGCTCACGCCGATGCGTGGCTTGAGCGCGTCGGCCCCACGGGCGACGTCGATGCCCAGCACGCTGACCTCGCCATCATCGGGTGTCCGAAGTCCCTCGAGGATCTCGACCGTCGTCGTCTTGCCCGCGCCGTTCGGCCCGAGGAGACCGAATACCTCCCCTTCCGCGACGTCGAAGCTGACGCCTCGGAGCGCCTCGACGTTCCCGTACGACTTCGTCAGGTCAGAGACCTC
>DASTIG010000021.1:0-8702 GCA_035717785.1 Candidatus Limnocylindrales bacterium | reverse complement strand
CATATCACCCGGCAGCGAAACCAACACCTGGCACGCGGCCCCGCCTACCCTTCCGGTGCGTCCAGGTCCCGGGCGTAGCGGGGGAAGCGGAACCGCTGATCGCGCGTGAGGATGCCACCGTGGCCGAGCTTCGCGACGGTCGCTTCGGATGCGGGTTCCCCGGCAAGCAACCGCGGCAGCAGCAGGTCCACCGCGGTCGCCTTGGAATACGCCCCGCACGTCGGCAAGCCCAGGATCGAGGTGCCGCCCACCCGCGCCAGCCACAACATCGAGCCGGGATGTGACGGCACACCGCGCCGGACGACCCGCCCACCCAATTCGGCGATCGCCACGAAGAAGGCGTCCTCCGGGTCCGTGCTGGCGGATCCGGCGGTCAGCACGAGATCGGCCGTGTCGGCGCCCCGCGTGAACCGCCCGACCGCGGTCTCGACCGCGTCGGCGTCGTCCTCGACGTAGACGATGTCGATGATCTCCGACCCGAGACCTTCGACCTTCGCCCGGACAGACGCCTCGAACCGCTCCCTGGCCGTCGCGCGGATCGATTCCTTCACGACCACGCCCACACGTCGGGCCACGAACGGCGCCACCCACACGATCGGCTGGCTGCCGAACCCGGCGATGCGCCCGCCGGCTTCGACCACAGCCGCATCCACCAGGTGCGGCGCCACCTTCACGCTCGCCACGAGATCGCCGCGCTCGACGACCTGACCGTCATAGACCGTGAATACCTCCAAAGGATCGAGTCGATTGACGCGCTCGAGCTCGCCGATCCGGACGTTCACGACGCCGTCGGTCGCGGCAATCAGGTCGAGCCGACTCTGGTTCGGACCGCGGACCTCGAGGCCCGGGCCCGCGATCGCCTTGGCAAGGCGCAACGCGGCCTCGTCCTCATGCAGCTCGTTCCCGTCGGCGACGAGCACGGTAACTGGCGGACCGGGCTCTTCGGCGGCGAGTGCCAGGAGGTCGTCGGAGCTCAGCCGCCGTCCCTTCGCCCAGCGCTGGCCACCGACGGTCAGGTCGCGGGTGAGGACGGCGCCAGCCAGCCGTCCCGAGACGCGTCGACCCGGGATGACCCGCTCGACGCGCAATGCCGGGACGCTGACGAACGTGCGCTAGCGACCGAGTGCGGCATCGATCGCGCGGCGGGTATAGACCTCCGCCATCTTCGATCGATAGTCGCGATCGGCATAGATGTCGCTGTTGACGGTCTGCCCGTCCGCGGCATGGGCCGCGGCGGCGGCGACGGCGCTCGGCGATCCGTCGCTGCCCAACAGCGCCGACTCGACAGCCTTCGCCCGATAGGCCACTTCGCCGACGCCGGTGATCCCGATCCGCGCATGCGACACGGCACCACCGGACGACGCGACGACGGCACAGACGCCGACGATCGAATAGCCGGACGCGGGATGCGCCATCTTCAGATACGAGCCCTTGGCGCTCGCGGCCAGCGGCCCCCGGACGAGCTTGACCAGAATCTCGTCCGGTGCAATGCCGGTCTGGAAGGCACCCTCGAAGAACCCGTCGAGCGGCACGGTCCGGTCGCCCCGCGTCGACCGCAGCACGGCCGAGTAGTCGAGAGCGAGCAGGAGCGCCGGCAGGTCGGACGCCGGGTCGGCGTGGCTGATCGACCCACCGACCGTGCCCCGGTTGCGAACCTGGACATCGCCGATGCCGAGGATGCATTCGCGGGTGAAGTCGAGCTCGGTCGCCTCGAGCGCCTCGGTGTACGTCGTCAGCGCACCGACTTCCCAGCCACCATCCGCGGTCGCGCGCGAGCCCTTGAGCTCCTCCAGACGGCCGATATCGATCAGCATCGACGGCTGCGCGAGCCGCAGCTTCATCAACGGCAGCAGGCTCATCCCGCCGGCGATGACCTTGGCGTCACCGCCGGCAAGCGCGGCGAGGGCGTCATCGATCGAGGTGGCCCGCCGGTAGTCGAATGCCGCCGGGATCATGCCTGGCCTCCCTTCGCCGACTGGATCGCCGACCACAGTTTCTGCGGCGTGTACGGCATGTCGAGATGGCGGATGCCATAGGCGCTCAGGGCGTCGACCACGGCGTTGGCCACTGCCGCCGTCGAGGCGATCGCGCCGGCCTCGCCGACGCCCTTGACCCCGAGCGGATTGACGGGTGACGGCGTGACGGTCTGATCGAGCTCGAAGTTCGGGAGCATCGCAGCCCTCGGCAGCACGTAGTCCATCATCGAGCCTGTCAGCAGCTGACCGTCATCGCTGTAGACGGCGCCCTCCCAGAGCGCCTGGCCGACCCCCTGGGCGATGCCGCCGTGGAGTTGGCCGTCGACGATCATCGGGTTGATCTTGTTGCCGACGTCGTCAACGGCAACGTAGCGGACAAGATCGACGACGCCGGTCTCCTCGTCGATCTCGACGGTCGCGATGTGCGTCCCGAACGGCCACGTGCAGTTCGGGGTGTCGTAGTAGGCCGTCTCGTCGAGATAGGGCTCCATGCCCTCGGGCGCGTCGAACGCGAGGTCGAGCGCGAACGCGATCTCCTGGAATGTCTTCTTCCGATCCGGCGAGCCCTTGACCCGGTACTCGGCGCCGTCGATCTCGATATCGTCCGGCGACGCCTCCAACATGTGAGCCGCGTAGCGACGCGCTTTGTCCTTGATCTTGTCGGCCGCCTTGATCGCGGCAGTCATGCCGACCGACGATGTGCGGCTGCCGTACGACCCGTAGCCGAACGGCGTGCCCAGTGTGTCCGAGTGCTGGACGATGACGTCCTCCATCGGCACGCCGAGCTCCGCGGCGACGACCTGGGCGTACGTCGTCTCGTGGCCCTGGCCCTGCGGCTGCGTGCCGACCGTGACGACGACCTTGCCGGTGAGGTGGACGCGGATGTTGGCCGATTCCCACATCGCCGCACCCCAGCCCTCGCCGACCGCACCGATCCACTTGGACGGGGCGACGCCGCACACCTCGATGTAGGTGCTGAGCCCGACGCCGAGGAGCTTGCCGCGGTCTCGTGCATCGGCCTTCTGCGCGGCGAGCGCCGCGTAATCGACCATGCCGAGGGCCTTGTCCATGGCTGGCTCATAGTCGCCGGAGTCGATGTAGATCTTGGCGCCGCCACTGGCCGTGCCGAGACCCGACGGGTTCTCGTACGGGAACTGGTCCTTTGGGATGAAGTTGCGACGGCGCACCTCGGCCCGATCCATGCCGATCTCCGCCGCGAACAGGTCCATCGCCCGCTCGATGACGTAGGTCGCCTCGGGCCGGCCGGCTCCGCGGTAGGCGTCGACGAACACGGTGTTCGTATAGACGCCGGTCACCTCGGCGTAGACGTTCGGGATCTTGTAGCAGCCCGACAGGACGCGGGCGTAGAGGGTCGTGGGGATGCCCGGGCCGATCGTCGAGAGACGGCCGCCGAGGTTGGCATACGTCTTGACGCGGACGCCGGTGACCTCGCCGTCACGCTTGCCGGCGATCTCGACGTACGTGATGTGGTCGCGACCGTGGATGGTTGATTGGTAGTTCTCGCGGCGGCCCTCGACCCATTTGACGGGCCGGCCGCCGATCGCCTTGCTCGCGAACATCACGAGCGGCATGTCTGCATAGGTGAAGATCTTGGTGCCGAAGGCACCGCCGACGTCGGGGCTGATGCAGCGGATCTTGTGCTCCGGGATACCGGTCACGAACGCCGCCAGGAGCAGCCGCTGGATGTGCGGCGTCTGGCTCGACATCCAGACCGTGTACTCATCGGTGCCTGGGTTGTACCAGCCGATGTCGCCCCGGGTCTCCATCGGATTCGGGATGAGCCGCTGGTTGACGAGGCGCTGCGTGACGACGACCTCGGCGCCTTCGATGGCCGCGGCGGTGCCGTCCTTGTCGCCGACCGACCACTCGAACACGATGTTGTTCGGGGCGTTCTCGTGGAGTTGCGGGGCGCCGTCCTTGATGGCCGCCTCGGAGTCGACGACGGCGGGCAATGGCTCCCAATCGACGTCGATCGCCTCGAGGGCATCGAGCGCCTGCTCGGGCGTTTCGGCCACGACGGCCGCGACACCCTCGCCGGTCCACTTCACCGAGTCGGTGGCCAGCACGCGGGGCGTGTTGATGTTGTTGGTGATCCCGGCACTGCCCCCGGCCGGCCAGGCCATCGGCAGCGGGTTGTACGGGATGTCGGCGCCGACGAAGACGGCGTGCACGCCGGGCATCGACTTGGCCGCGCTCGTGTCGATCGAGCGGATGTTGGCGTGCGCGTACGGGCTGCGCAGGATGGCCAGGTGGGTCATCGACTGCAGCTTGATGTCGTCGAGGTAGCGGCCTTCGCCGGTGATGAAGCGTGGGTCCTCCGTGCGCTTGATCGGCTGGCCGAGCGGGGTGGTCGCCGGGGCGTCGAGTACGTCTGTCATCGTTCGTCTCCCGGCCTATGCCGTCACGGGGGCAGCAGCCCCCTCGCGCATGGCGGCGGCGGCGGCCCGGACCGCGGCCACGATGTTGTGGTAGCCGGTACAGCGGCAGATGTTGCCCTCGATGGCGTGGCGGATCTCGTCCTCGGACGGGTCGCTGTTGCGAGCCAGCAGGTCGGCCGCAGCCATGATCATCCCAGGCGTGCAGAACCCGCACTGCAGGCCGTGCTTCTCCCAGAAGGCGGTCTGGAGCGGATGGAGGGTCTCGCCGTTCGCCATCCCTTCGATGGTCGTGACGCTGGCCCCGTCGGCCTGGACGGCGAGCACCGTGCAGGACTTCACGGCCTTGCCGTCGAGATGGATGGTGCACGCGCCGCACTGGCTGGTGTCGCAGCCGACGTGGGTCCCGGTCAGGTCGAGGTCCTCGCGGATCGCCTGGACGAGCAGGCGTCTCGGCTCGACATCGAGCTCCCGTCGTGCTCCGTTGACGGTCAGGGAGATGTGTTCGCCCACGGGCCGGACCTCCTTCGACGACGACCGGCGGCGCGACCGGATGGGGGTCGCGGCGCGGTCACGGATGCGTTGTCGGCTGGAGCACTCGGGCCTCTCACCGACTCGCTCCTCGCGTCGGTGGGAGGGACTGCGATGGTCCCACCGTCAGGGTGGGGAATCAAGTCGGAACCCGCACCGCACTTGCGGGGGGGTGCCCCGCACAGGATCGGGCCGAGGTGATCGCTCGCAGCGATCGATTCTGCGCCCAAGCGCGTCCAGATGGGCTCATGGGTCGTGCAACGACACCCATCGATCACTCTGAGCGATCAAACGCGCCGCTGGACGCCGCCATGAGTGGCTACGGACCGAAAACGATCGCTCGGAGTGATCATCGGGCCGGCGATCCCAGCCGCGCGCTCGCAGGTGTTGGCTCACAGCCTCGAATTCCACGGGAGAGCCTCGTCCCTCAGGAACGCGAACGCCCTTCTGCCGGTGGCAAGGATCGGTGTCCGCCAGTCTTCAGGACTCATCGTGTTCGCGCCGTTCCCTCCGGGGTCGCGGCGGCTCGACCCGGCCGAGCGCGGCGGACCGGATATCGACTGCTCGTGGATCGAGCGCCCCGCGGCGCTCCTCGGGTGACGCAGTCACGAGCCGCGCCGATTCACCTAGTCGGCGCACCTTGGTCGCCGCCTCGTCCCACGTCAGCTCGGCGAGCGAGCCCGACGTTGCGAGCCCGACGCGGGCCATGCCGCGCCCGCCGGTCGACGCCGCGTACCGCGCCGCGAACAGCTGGTGCTCCGGCCCGTCGTCGCTGCCACGGTGCGCCGACAGGGCGCCGCAGATGATCCCGAGCTCACCGGGTGTCTCGACGACCAGTCGCCAGTTGTCCGGCCCGTCGATCAGGTCCACGGCCAGGCTCACGTAGTCACCGGCGAGGACCGTCTCGATGCCGGCCGTGTCGGCGGTACCGCCGGTGATGGCCAACGTCAGGTGAACGTCCGGTCCGAGATCGGCGGTCAGGTCCCGATGAGCGGCGGCGAACCGCGACCTGGCATCGGCGTCGTTTCCGATCGATGTCGCGGCGGGCTCATGGACTTCGATCCAGCGACACCCGGCATCGGCGAGCGCGAGCAGGTCCTGCCGGACGTCGCCGACACCGCGACCGGCCGAGAGAGGTCCCACCAGCACGGCCTTGACGAGGCCACCACCGGCACGCTCGGCGGTGGCGACCCACGACGCGACTGCCTCGGACGCCGACAGCGGCCATCCGCCGTCGGTCAGCGGCTCGAGTCCGTGCTCCACCTGCAGCGCCAGGCACGCGTCGAGGACCTCCTCGGGAGACGCGTCCCCCGGGAGGGGCGGCCTGGGGAGTGGACCGAGGAGCGTCGCGAACATCGCCTTCCGGACCCGGCGGCCTAGCCCAGCCGGATCGACGTCCCGAACATCAGCCCGGCGACCACGACGACGACGACCGCGCCGATCGCGAGGATCGGGACGGCGACGGGGACACGCGCGACATGCGCCCCGACCGCGCCCCTCGCCTGCTGCCAGTACGACCCCATCGTCTCGACGTGAGTCGGCGGGATCGTCGCGCCGAGCCACAGGCCGGTCACGAGACCACCCAGGTGGGCGGCGTTGTCGATGCCTGGGACAGCCAAGCCGAACAGGATGTTCAGGACGATCAGCATCCCGAGCTGTCGGACCAGCGCCCGGCTCTGCCGATCGACCGGCAGGTGGAAGCGGTTCGCGCCGAGGAGCAGCCCGAACAGCCCGAAGATGGCGCCTGAGGCGCCGACTGACGGGAGATCGCCGCCGAAAGCGAAGCTCGCGACGGATCCGCCGGCCGCGCACACCAGGTAGAAGATCAGGAAGCGAAGCGACCCGTACCAGCGCTCGACGATCGGCCCGGCGAGGTACAGGGCATACATGTTGAAGAACAGGTGCAGCAGCGAGGGGGCGAAGAACCCTGGGTCAGGGCTGCCGTGCAGCAGCGTCACCGTGAGCAGCCGCCAGTACTCGCCGGCCGCCACCGCTTGCTTGTCGAGCTGGAAGGCTTCGTACAGGAACTGACCCTCGGCCGACAGGATCGCCGTCAGCGAGACGATGACGGTCGCCGCCATCAAGACGGTCGTCACGGACAGGACCTGCGTATCACCACGACCGCGGGCGAAGTATCGTCGCGCCCCGTTGACGTCGCCGGTCTCCTTGGTCAGCCAGCCGAGTCGGTTCGCGATCTCGGCACGATCGGCGGTGGGCGCCCGCCGTTCGGCCTGACGGTAGGCGCTGATCGCGGCCTGGAGGTCCCCTTCGCGGACGTTGGCGGCCGCGATGTTGCGCCAGGCCGGGTACGACGACGGCGTCTCCCCGACCTGCAGGACGGCCTTCCAGGACGCCAGGGCGGCGCCGTCCTCGCCCATCCTGAACCGGGCCTCGCCGAGCCCGAGTAGTGCAGCGGCCGTGACCGTCGCGTCGTCGAAACCGACCACGCGCCCATATCGGACGGCGGCCTCCGGATAGTCGCCCGCGGCGAGGAGTCTGTCGCCCTCCGCCAGCAGCGCGGTGGCGTCCGCGGGGGACAGGCGGCCCTGCCGTGACGGGTCGGGCGAGGCAGGTGGCCGGGCGTCGTCCATCGGCCCGACGATACTAGACTTGCCTGCATGTGCGGACGGTTCACGCAGGAGCGGCCCGCGTCGGAGTTCGCCGAGATCTTCGCCGCCGAACCGCTCGCCGACGAACTGGGCGCGCGCTACAACGTGGCTCCCACCGACGACGCCTTCGTCGTCGTGCAGCGCGAGGATCGCCGAGCCGTCACGGCATACCGGTGGGGCCTCGTGCCGCATTGGTCCACGGACCTCAAGGGCGGCTCGCGGATGTTCAACGCACGAGCCGAGACGATCACCTCCAGCCCGGCCTTCCGCGAGGCGTTCCGGCGGCGGCGTTGCCTCGTGCCGGTCGACTCGTTCTACGAGTGGAAGCGCGAGGGCACCGTGCGCCAGCCCTACCGCGTCGTGCGCGAGGACGGCCTGCCGCTTGCCCTCGCCGGCCTGTGGGCTGGCTGGCGCGACCCGTCCATCGACGAGGTCCGCCGGACGTTCACGATCGTCACGACCACGCCGAACGCCGCGCTGGCCGATCTGCACGACCGGATGCCGGTCGTGCTCGACAAGGACTCGTGGGATCGCTGGCTGACCGACGGTCGAGCTGGGCCGGCGGTCGATCCCGACGAGCTGCTCGCGATGCTCGAGCCGAGTGATGCGGTCGCAGTGAGGATCTACCCGGTCAACCGGTACGTGAACGATGTCCGGCGCGACGGACCGGAGCTGATCGAGCCGCTGCTGACGGTCGCCGCGGCCCCGGCCAAGGGCACGCTAGGGATCTAGCCACGCCCCGCGGCGACCAGCGCGTCGTAGGCTGCATCGGCCGGATCGCCACGGTCGAGCGCGGCTGCGTAGCGCCCGATCGCGGCAGCCACGCCGGACTCGTCAGCGTCGGCGGCGGCGAGCGTTACGGCGTTGTTCGGCAGACCCGCGGGCGGCTCATGCCCCTCCGGCACCACGACGACCAACGACGTATCGGCCCATCCAGCCGCCGCCATGGCCTCGCCCAGGACATCCGGCGCGAGATACACCGCGACGATCACAGCGATCTCCGGCAGGTATCGCAGCGCGAGACCCGCGTCGGCCGGGTCGAGCGGGCCGTCGCCCAGATCGGACGGGCTGGCATCCGCCTCCTCCGCAGCGGTCGGATCGATAGGCTTCTCGCCGGCGTGGCCAGTCTCCGCGATGACCGGCGTCAGGCGGCCGGCGTCGCGCAGGACCGCGACATGTCCGACCCGATG
>DASTIG010000020.1:0-2137 GCA_035717785.1 Candidatus Limnocylindrales bacterium | reverse complement strand
GCGACCAGCCACGCTCTGCCCGGTGCTGCAGGCCCGTCCGTGACCTCCATGGCGAGAAGGCCGAGCAGGGTCGAGCCGACGAACGAGATCTGGAACGCCCAGTACAGGTTCTCGAACCCGCCACCAAGGAACAGCACGATCGTGGCTCCGATGAGCGCGAACCGCGGACCCGCAGAGCGCTCCGTGAGGCGGTACACCAGGGTCGCCACGGCCAGATGCAGCGCGATCAGCACGAGATGGAACGGCACGTATGACCCGATCCCGATCGTCTCCACGACCGCGCGGTAGAGCAGGACCGGGAAGGTCACCCAGTGCTCGTTGTGCGGCGCGAACCACGACGCCGGGTCGCCGAGCGAGCGTTGTTCGATGAATGCCCATTCGTCGGAGAAAAAGGTCATCCCGAGGCCGAGCCAGAGCAGGGCGACCGCTGCGGCGAGCGCGATCGCGCCGAACGCCACGGCCCAACGGTCCGGGAACGACGCCTGATGCGCCTCGGGCACGGGCTTGGTCACGCGGTCCTCGAAGGGCCGCCGGACGATCTGCGCAGGGCGAGCCAAAGCGCGACGATTGTGCAGGCGGTCAGGACGATCGAGCCAACGATCGACACCGGCCCGCTGTGCGGCAGGATCCGTTGCACCAATGCGTTCGCCGGGGCGGCGCTCAACAGGTTCAGCGTTAGCACCGCACCGAGGACCAGCCAGAGCACGTAGGCCCTCCGGTTGTACAGCACCAGCAACAGAAAGATCACCGCGGCATAGGCATAACGCTCATGCATCTGCGTCATGAACGTGAAGAACGTCAGCACGGACGCGGCGAGCCCCAGGATGAGCCGCTCCGGGCGTGGGTCACGGATGATCGCAAGGCCGATGGCAGCCGAGAAGAACGCGGTCACGACATAGCCTATGTGGCGCAGAGTAAAGGGCCCCAGGAACGCCACGTCGTCACGGATGAAGTCGCCGCCGGCCGCCGCCTCCTGGAGCAGCCACCACGGGTTCCACGCCCTTATCGAGAGGATCCCGAAGGCGCCGCTCGAGTAGTACCGGACGTTGTCCAGATACCCGATCGGTCCGCCGTCGGCAAGGAATGGGATCCACAGCACCGCGATCACACCGAGGCCGATGACCGCCGCCCGGGCGACCTCGCGGATCCCGCCCGTCGCCCAGAACCAGGCCGCGAACGGGACGAGGAACGGGACGGCCTGCGGCTTGGTCATGAGCGACACGGCCAGCAGAGCGGCAGCCAGCCCGTTCCGGCCGTTGAGCGCCGCGACGAGCGCCCCGAGCCCGCTCACCACGAAGATCGAGTCGTACTGGCCCCACCAGGCGCTGACATAGAACACGACGGGATGGAGCATGACGGCCGCGAAGCCGATCGCCGCCCAGCGCGGGCGCTCGCGAAGGGCATATGCCACCAGCGCCGCGATCCCGAAGTCGGCGATGGTCGCCGGCAGCTTCATGAGGACCCGGATGGCCGGGTCGGAGGAATCGGTGACCGTCGCGAACGCCGGCTGGATCGTGGCGAGCGCGGCCCACACGTAGGCCATCACCGGTCCGAAGCTGACGCGCCCGGCTTCGATGTCCCCGTACAGCGAGCCGAGACCCTGGGTCGCGATGTGGTGCACCCACCCGACGAACTGGTCGAGGTCGCCCTCGAGCCCCGGCATCGGCAGCAGCCATAGACGGATGAGGATGCCGGCGGCGAGCGCCGCCAGGACGATCAGGCGGTCGGCGCGGCGCCAGCCGGCCGCCATCGACTCAGACGCGGCTCGTCCGCCAGTAGCGCTCGGCCGGCCCGGCCACATCGCCGATGGCCCCGAGTGCCGCGCCGTACGACCGGACCGCGTCGGCCATCGCGCGCGTGCCGTCGAACAGCCGCTCGATCTGGCTCTCGTAGATGTTGATGCCGGTGATCTTGCGTTCGATCTGGTCGCCGATGTCGGCAAAGGCAGGGAACAGGCTCACCCCGGCGGGCAGGCCGGCGAAGGCGTCGGGCCCGAGTTGGTCGAGCGTCCGGAAGTCGTTCCACATCGCGTACGGGAAATCCTCGTAGAACACGACCGTGCCGGCGTATTCCGGCCCCGGCATCACCCAGCGGTCCGACGAGCGCAACAGGGCCACGCCTGCCTCCCGGCACAGCT
>DASTIG010000019.1:0-14695 GCA_035717785.1 Candidatus Limnocylindrales bacterium | reverse complement strand
GACCAGGAACGCGCCGCGGCCGAGGCACTCGGGACGTTCAGGCAGGACGGCTTCGGCTATTTCCTCGAGATGGCCACGCGGCCACAGACGATCGGCTACGCCCTGCTGGATTCACCCATCGCGCTGGCGGCCTGGTTGCTTGACCACGACACTGACAGCTACTACAAGATCTCCCGCGCGTTCGTCGGCGCCCAGCCCGTCGGCGGTCTCACCCGGGAGAGCATCGTCGACAACATCACGCTGTACTGGTTGACCGGCACCGCCGCGTCGGCAGCCCGGTCGTACTGGGAGGACGCTCGCGCGCTGGCCGCAGCGCTTGCCAGCGGCCAGCCTCCTCCGGCGGTCACCGTGCCGGTCGGCTTCACGACGTTCCCCGGCGAGATCTGGGCCTCCCCGCGGAGCTGGGTCGAGGCGGTCTACCCGGACCTCGCCTACTTCAACGCGGTCGACAAGGGCGGCCACTTCGCCGCCTGGGAGGAACCGCAGCTGTTCTCCAAGGAGCTGCGAGCCGCGTTCAGCTCGCTGCGGTGATCTGGATGGGCGACGGCCGGACAGCGTGGATCCCCGCGGCGTCCGGCCGTCACTGACGGCGAGGTCGCAACTCGCCTGGAGGAGATGAGGACCATGCGCGCCCTGCACGCCTATGCCCAACATGACCCCTCCCGCATGGTCGTCGAGGATGTGCCGCTGCCCACGCTCGGACCCGACGACGTCCTGGTCCGGGTCCACGCCAGCGGCGTCTCGCCGGGGGAGCTGGACTGGAACGGGACATGGCTCCGCGATGACGGCACCCGACGCAAACCGCCCATCATCCCTGGCCATGAGCTCTCCGGGGTCGTCGAGAAGGTCGGAGCGGGGGCCACCGGGATCGAGGTCGGGGATGAAGTGTTCGGCGTGATCGATTTCCGTCGTGACGGCGCCGACGCGGACTTCGTGGCGGCGCGCGCGGACGAACTTGTGCCCAAGCCCGCTACCGCGACGCACGCGGAGGCCGCCGCCGTCCCGCTGTCCGCGCTGACCGCGTGGCAGGCGCTCTTCGATCAGGGCGATCTCGGGCCTGGTCACCGGGTGCTCGTCCACGGTGGGGGCGGCGGCGTCGGCTCGTTCGCCGTCCAACTGGCTCGATGGCGAGGGGCGCACGTGACGGCGACCAGTTCGGCGCGTGACGCCGATCTTGTCCATGGACTCGGCGCCGACGACGTCATCGACTACCGGACGCAGCGTTTCGAGGACGCGGTGGCCGACATGGATCTCGTGTTCGATACGGTCGGTGGCGACACCTGGGAGCGATCGTGGGACGTGCTCGGTCCGCATGGCCGACTCGTGTCGATCGCCGTGCCCCGTCCACCCGAGCGTGCGACCGACGAGGGCCGGCGAGCCATCTGGTTCATCGTCAAGCAGGATCGGGAGCAGCTCCTTGAGATCGCCGGCTTGATCGATGCCGGCCACCTACGACCGATCGTGTCGGCGGAGCTGCCGCTCATCCGGGGACAGGAAGCGTACGGGCAGACGGGCATCAGGAGCGGGCCGGGCAAGGTCGTGCTGCTCGTGGCCGGCGTATCCGGGACCGACGCGGAGGCGTCGTCGTCGCAGCATGGCCGGTCCGCCGCGGTCGTCACGTGATCGGCGACGGAGCCCGCGGTCGACGTGCGACCACCGATGCCACACCGATCATCGTCCCCAACACCCTGTGGCAGGCGTTGGATCCGGCGGCGTACAACGGCGGCCAGCCGAGCGACATCACCCACCTTGCTGAGTTCGCCGCCAGTGGCCTCGGTCGACGCGACGACGCACGCTGGTCCGGCGCACTGGAGATCATCCCGACCAAGGCCGATGTCGTCCTCGACCTGATCCGCATGAACAGCCTGTGGCCCCTGCTGTCGGGTCTCGCGTGCTGCGCGATCGAGATGATCTCGGCGGCGACCAGCAAGAACGACATGGACCGTTTCGGGTGGTTCCCGTTCCGGGCCAGCCCACGGCAAGCCGATGTCCTCATCGTCGCCGGGACGTGCACGACCAAGATGGCGGGACCGCTCATCAGGTTATGGGACCAGATGCCAGAGCCCAAGTGGTGCATCGCCCTGGGTGATTGCACCTGCTCCGGCGGTCGTTACAAGCGGAGCTACTCCACGATCGAGGGGATCGATCGGATCATGCCGGTCGACATCTACATCCCCGGCTGCCCGCCCCGGCCCGAGGGCCTGATCTTCGGGTTCTTGAAGCTTCAGCAACTGATCAAGGATCGTCGCGGTCACTGGCCTGAGCGGGCCATCGGGCCGATGGTGCCGGACGGCATCTGATACGAGGCTGAACGTGCCAGGTCGAGCATGAGGTGAACCACGATGAACGTCGACATAGTTCGCCGAAAGCGTCCAGATCCAGCGATGGCTGCCGAGATCGAGCTCGAGGCGTCTCGGTGGGCGCTGAGATCACGGCGCTCGTAGAGTTGCTCAACACGATGAGGAGATCGTGTAACCCTTCGCGCCCACCGGCTGGAGAGTAGCGTCAGAGGACCCAATGTCCAGCGATGCGGCGCGGGTAGGCTGACTCGCGGCGGCTCCTGCCAAGAGAGGTCACGGACGTCGTTCGTCCGAAATCAGCCCCGGTTGGCGGCGCATGCCTGTCAAGACACGGTCGGGGAACGACCTCTCTCCATATAGCTCTTCAGCCCCTCGGTCGCGCTCCTGGTGTTGCGGCTGAAAACCGTTCGTTGCAACAACGGAGCCAGCACTGTGCCGAGCGGGCCGCTCCCCTCCAGCCAGAACTCCGCATGGGTACTGTCGCCATCGGCCGTTACGACGTGGCCACCACTAACAAGCACGCCAGGCACAAGTGACGAGGACCAGGTGAAGTGGTGCCCTTCCTCGTAGTCGGTGATCCGCCTGATCGCCGCCGGCATCCCTCTCGGCGTGACGCGCACGCGGCTACCCGGCGCCAGCACACCCGCATCGAGCCGCTCAAGGCGTTTGAATTGCGACGCCCACGCCGGCCACGTTTCAACATCGACCACGGCCGCCCAGACGTCCGCCGCCCGGGCTGCGATCCGAATCCGTCGCGCGTATCTCGACATCGGTCACCTCGTGCCGTAGCTGGGCGTGTGGACGCGGCGTGTGGCGACAGTGTCGCGCACAGAACATAGAACCCGCCGATCCAACCATTGGCGCGGCCGGCTGTCCACCACGGCGGATTGGACCGCGGAATCGGAAGGGCCGAGCGGCGCTGAGGGCACTGTGATTTGCGCCGCCCTTGGGCGCGATGATTCGCATTGCCCGTTGCCCGGCTCGTCCCGAGGCACGTGGCTGGCGGGACGGTGCCGCCGGCGGGCCGGCCACGGTGGGGACCGAGCACGCTGGCCAAATCGTGTCGCGGTGCGACCTGCGCTACACGCTCCAGTTAGGGGATTCGTGGACGCTTCCGCGATCGCTCCAGGACGTCGACGAGCGGACCCCGGTCGACCTCTTGGTAGCTCGGTCGCCCGCGCTCCCAGCACGTCTCGTGGAACATCTCGCCAGCAGTACTCCCGGAGCCCAAGGCGGCGTTGCGACGTTACCCGGGCGGCGGCGGCTCGGGCGTGGGATCCGGCGTGGGCTCGGGCGTGGGCTCGGGCGTGGGCTCGGGCGTGGGCGGCGGCGTCGGGTCGGGCGTGGGCGGCGGCGTCGGCTGGGGGGTCGGTGCTCGAGTCGGTGGGGGTGGCGGCGGCGGCGTCGGGTCGGGCGTGGGCGCCGTTGGTGTCGGCGTCGGGGTCGGGGTAGCGGGCGGCGTGAAACCCGGCGCCGCGGGCGGCGTCGGCTGTGAAGTCGGGACGGGAGCCTCGCCCAACGCCGGCGGCGGCGGCGTCGCCATGCCGCTCGGAGTCGGCGCTGGCGGTGACGACAAGGGGGCAGGTTGCGGACCATTCGGTCCCGTGCTTGCGGTGGACCGGGTCAATTCAACGGTGGCCACACCGGGTGCTGGAGTTGCCGGCGGTGGAGTTGAAGGAACACGCCCGGGTGTGGGCGTCTCGGGCGTGACGCCGGCTACGGGCGGGACCAAAATCGCCGGTCGGGGTCCCGGGCCGGACCAGGGCGGAGCGGCCATAACCAATGGAGCGAGAGCGATGAGGACGACCAAGCCGATGACGATCCCCACGCCCGTCTGCGTTTCCTTCGACGGCACCGCGACGTCCCCCGTGACGTGCGACCAGTCTAAACCCGCTGGTCTTTCTCGGCGCATTCCCCCAGGGGCGGGGTGTCCGCTCGCGGCGGGGCGGCGCTACAACGAACTCGCCCGAACCCACCTAGCAGGACGACTCGGTCGGGCTGCGCCTCCTTTCCGATATCCGGCTCGTGTTCGGAGCTCGGGACCAGGAGCGGATCTCCACGGCCGATCTCATCGCCGCCCTCAAGGCCGATGACGAAAGCCCCTGGACCAGCGAACGATCTCCGCTCAGCCCCCACCGGCTCGGTCGCCTGCTCCAGCCGTTCCAGATCGAGTCGAAGCAGATGCGCATCGGCACCGCCAACTGCAAGGGCTATGAGCGCTCGTCCTTCGTTGACAGCTGGGAGCGCTACCTGCCCTTGTCAGCCCCGGCCGAACCGCAACAGCGAAACACCAAATACGAACCCAGTTTCGATGTTTCGATTCCCGCCGGCCCTGGATCGAGGCCCCGCAACAGGCATCTCGGACCTATCGATCGAGCAGGACTACCCGCCGTCCGCGTGGGATGCCCTCCTCGCCGACGATCCCGGTCATGACACGCGGACCGCGGTGGCCTTTGCAGAGCGGAGCGCTGGGCCGTCGAAATGAGCAGTGCCGCCGTCAGGGCCGCTCCCGAGGTCGTCGATCGATACGTGGTCAGGATCGAGGCGCACCTCGCCCGGCTGGCCCGGGGCCACGATCCGATGGGCCACTTCTTCGCCATCGAGCGCCTTTCCCGCTCTGCCCGGGCCGAGTGGTGGGGGGCCCAGCGCAGGGATGCGCACGAGCGGCAGCTCCCGATGACGGCCAGACCGGCCGAAAGCCCTGCGTCCCTGGTTACGTCCCGACCGTCTCCCACACATCAACCCTGGCCGCAACCGCGGCTCGGCGCCGCGAACACTGTGGTCCTCGCTCTGGTGGTCGCGTTGCTCGACATTGAAGAACGGCGCACCGGAGGTAAGGTGCGACGTCCGATGAGCCGGAAAACAGCCAAATGAGCCCCGCCCTGCCCGCCTCACTCGACCACCTGGCGGGTCTGCGAGCGGCCCGCTGGTTCCGCGAGTCGACGACTGGTCAGTTCGACAACTTCGGGCCGGACGCTCAGCGGGAGCAGCAGGATCGGGCGTTCGCCAAGTACGGCCTCCTCGACACCGGGCTCGAGTGGTCGGTCGCGGCGTCGGGCTGGAAGGCCGCCTGGCAAACCGAAGCGTGGGACGCAATGCACGCGGCGGCGCAGCACGGGGACTTCGATGTGCTGGTCGTCGGTTACGTCAGCCGCTTCCTCCGCAACTTGAAGCAGACGCTCATCGCCGTCGAGGACCAGCTCCACGGAGCTGGCGTCGCGGTGTTGTTCGCCGACGAGCGAATCCTCTCGAGCGACCCCGACGACTGGGACCAGTTTGTCCGTGAGGCCCAGGAGGCCGAGGCGTACAGCCGCAAGCTGTCCAAGCGGGTCCGCGAGGGCTACGTGACGAAGCGCCGCCGACTGGGTGTGCCGGGTGGCAACCGGGCTCCGTACGGGATCATCCGCGAGGGCCACCCGTCGACCCTTCGGATCGACGAACCGAGAGCGGCGATCGTCCGGCGCGCCTACGAGCTGGCAGCGGCCGGCTGCACCGACTGGGAGGTCGCCGCCCAGACTGGTCTCGCCAAGACTCACGTCGCTGAGGTCCTGACCAACCCGATCTACATGGGCCGCCTCAGGACCGGCGAGCCGGCCGGAGTCGCGCCTGTCGTCCAGGCCGCCCTCTTCTCCCGGGTCCAGACGGCGCGGGAGCGACGCCGGACCCGGACCCCGGGCCGGGTCGTGAAGCGGGCCTATTCCCTCCGTCTCCGGTGCTCAGGCTGCGGCCGCTTCCTGTACGGCGACGTCGGCCGCTACCGCCACCCGGCTCCGACCTGTGCGGCGTTCCAAGCGGCCAGACCAAAGCTGCCGCGGACCCGAGGCCACCGCCACGACACCCGCATCAAGGGCCACAGCTATCCGCAGGCCTGGTACGAGGACGCAGTGGGGGCCATCCTCGATCGCATCGGCCGGGTCGACGACGCCACGATCAGCGAGGTCGTCCGGCTCCACGATGCCTTCCGACCTCGAGCCGACGAGCTGACCCTCGCCCGGATCAAGCGCTCCAGGGAAGATGCCGCCAAGCGGCTCGCCGAGACCCGGGACCTTGCGGTCTGGCAAACGACCATGACCCGGCTCGACGCCGAGGAGCGGGTCGCACGTGAGCCCGTCGAGACCCGTCGCCTGACGGCGCCGGAGATCGTCGACTACACCCGGTCGCTCCCCCGCCTCTGGGCTGACTCGGGACCCGATGGCAAGCAGGCGCTCGTCGGGGCCGTCTTCGCCAAGCTTGACGTCCTCGGGTTTCGGCGCCTCGAGTACGAGCTCACGCCGGATGCGATCGACCTCGGACTGGACGCGGCCCTGCCGCCTGTGATCGAGCTCGAAAGCAAGATTGGTGAGTTTGGTCGGGGCGAGAGGATTTGAACCTCCGACTTCATCGTCCCGAACGATGCGCGCTACCAGGCTGCGCCACGCCCCGACCGAAAGTGCTCGTTTGACAGAGCCTGCGGATGATAGCAGGGAGCCCAACGAGGCGGCTATCGCCGCTCCGCCGGGCGCCGGCGCGCAACGCTACGCGGGGGTCAGCCAGACCGGGTAGTCGCGGATGTCCTGTGGGCTGCCGTCCTGGGCCGACCCGAAATACGTCCGCAGTGTCCCCCACTGCGCCTTCGGAACGTCATACCGCAACGTGACGTCGAACCTGCCGCGGCAGCCACTGCCGCACGTCGCCATCGCCATCTGATCGACGAGCACCTTGCGCGACGCATCGAGGATCGCGACCCGGAACGTGGCCTCGAACACGTTGGAGGTACCGGTGACCCGTGCCGGATTCCCTGCCGCTGCACCGAACGCCGGGCGATCGACGAAGGTCGACGGGAGCTGCTGCTCGAAGTCGGCGCGGCCCTGTGGGCCATCGAGCTGGATCCCCTCGGGCCCGAACGTCGTGACGGTCCGGCCGTCGATCTGGAACAGGACCGCGCGGATCGTCGAGAACTGGGTCAGCGTGTAGACGACCTGACCGAGGCGGTACATCGACGTCGCGCTGCCACCGCCCGACTCGAACTCGCGGGACAGATCGACCGTCGCGACGCCGTCCTTGATCGAGATGCCGAGAAGCGACGTCCCATCAGGGACTGCGGTCGACAGCTGCGAGTACTTGTCGATGATTGCGTCCGCGTCGAGAAGCGCCTCCATGGCAGCGCGCGCCACGCCGCTGGTCTTCGGCAGGACCCGGAGAGTCGGCACGATGCCTTCGACGCCTGGATCGCCGTCGAGCACGTAGTAGGCGCGGATCACCATGGTCTCGACCGACACGGACGGCGACGGCGATCCACTCGGCGATCCGGCCGGTGCGCTCGATGGCTGGCCCGACGGAGACGGCGATGTCGAGGGAGCCGGCGTCGCGTCGGGCGGACCCGAGTCGATCGACGGAGCCGTGGTCGGCGGCACGCTCGGGACCTGCCCGAGACTGCCGGACGACGTGCATGCCGCCGTCGCGACGAGCAGGCCCGACAACGCGAGGGCCGGGACCGGCGATCGGTGACGAAGGGCTTTCATCGGTTGGGCTCCTGGTGCGAGGTGACTGCGCCCAAGGCTCGTTCAGTCATGTCGCCGTCCCATCGCCGCCGCGTAACGATCGGGCAACATCGCGGGGCAGGACGAGTTCGAGCCGCAGGCCGCCGCCCTCGCGGTTCATCGCCTGGAGATAGCCGCCCATGAGGGCCGCATGCTCGGCGGCGATCGCCAGTCCCAGGCCACTGCTTCCACCGGACCGCGACGGATCGACCTTCGTGAAACGGTCGAAGATCAATTCGAGCCGGTCGCCTGGGACGCCCGGGCCGCGGTCGGACACCGCGATGACGACATCCTCCGCTCGGCCATCGATCTCGATCTCCACGTCGGCGTCGGCCGCGTGCTCCTTCGCGTTGTCGAGGAAGTTGCCGAGGATCCGCTCGAGGCGGCGAGGATCCGCGTCGACGACGACCGGCCGATCGGGTGCCACGAACGTGGCGTTCGGCGAGCGCGCGGCCCGCACGGTCTCGACGAGCCGTCCGAGGTCGACTTGCTCGAGGGCCACCTGCTCGGCATCGGCGTCGAACCGCGACAGCTCCATCAGCTCCTCGACCAGGGTCCGCAGCCGCCCGACGTCCTTGACCAGCAACTCGGCCGCCCGCCGGCTCTCCGGCGGCAGTTCGTCGAGGTGCTCGCGCAGGATCGACGCCTCGGCAACGAGAGCAGTGAGCGGTGTCCGCAGCTCGTGCGACACGTCCGCCACGAACCGGCGATTCTGGTGCTGGGCCGCCTCCAGCCGGCGGATCGACTCGGCGAGGGTGTCGGTCATCCGGTTGAAGCGATCGGCCCACGTCCCGAACTCGTCGTGGGACGTCACCGGTACGCGCGCGAGCAGGTCGCCGCGCTCGATGCGTTCGGCCGTCTGGCCGGCCTCCTCGATCGGGGCCAGGATGCCCCGAGCCACGATTCGCGCTGTCAGCAGGGCGATCAGGACCAGGACCACAGAGCCGAGGAGTAAGACCGTCCGGAACTGGTCGACCGCGGCGTCGACCGATCGGACGCTTCGCACGAAATAGACGGCCATGCCCCCGCCCGGCGCGAGGCCGCCGACGACCAGCGACGGGACGCCCGCCACGTCTATCCAGGCGTACGCCAGCTCTCCCCGGGCGACGCGCGCAGCAACATCAGGTGGGAGTCGCTCCAGGAGATCGCCGAGCGCATCGGTCGACTTGACCGACTGGCCGCTGCCGAGATCGATCACCGATTCGACGTTGCGCCGCCGGAACGTATCGGTCAGACCGCTCCGGACGATGTCCTCGACGGTCGGTTGGTCGGGGAGCTGCCGGCCGGGCACCGTGACGGTGAGATCGAAACGCGCCTGGGCCGCCGCGTCCTGGAGCACCTGGTCGCGGAGGCGCGCCTCGACGAAGACCGACGCACCGACCCCGAGCACGACCGAGGTGAGCGCCACGAGGAGGACCAGCGCACCGGCAAGTCGAGCACGGATCCCCCGCGGCCAGTGCATCCCGCGTCCTACCGCGCTGCCTTGTAGCCGGCCCCACGGACCGTGAGGATCAGCTCCGGGGACGTGGGGTCGGCCTCGATCTTCGCGCGTAGCCGTCCGACTGCGACGTCGACCAGCCGCGAATCCCCCAGGTAGTCGTAACCCCAGATCCGGTCGAGCAGCGTGTCGCGTGCGAGCACCTGACCCGGGTGGCGGGCGAGGTCGACGAGCAGGTCGAACTCGGTCCGTGTGAGCGGGATCTCCTCCCCTTCTCGCGTCACGCTTCGACCGGCGAGATCGATGAGCAGCGGGCCCAGGCGGAGATGCGCGGCCTCGTCCCCGTCGCGCCGGTCGACGCGCCGCAGAGCAGCCCGCACGCGGGCCACCAGCTCGGGCACCTCGAACGGCTTGCGCACGTAGTCGTCCGCACCCGCCTCGAGGCCGACGACGACGTCGATCGTGTCGGCGCGCGCGGTGAGCATCACGATCGGAACCATCGAGGTGCGGCGGATCGCGCGGGCCACCTCGAGGCCGTCCATCCGCGGCAGCATGACGTCGAGCAGCACCAGATCGATGTTCGCGGCCTCGAACCGGTCGAGTCCGGCACGGCCGTCGTCCGCGGTCTCGACCGTGAAACCGGCGTTGCGCAACCCGATCGCGGTCACTTCCCGGATCGACGGATCGTCCTCGATGAGCAGGATCCTGGCGTCCATTCGCGGGAGTATGCCCTAGGCCGCGGACCGCTCCGTCCGGATCGGGAGCGTCGCTAGAGCGGCCGCCACGAATGCCACGGCCATCAGCCCGAACACGGCCGGCACCCCGGTCGGCTCCCCCAGCACTTCGATGACGACGCCGTAGAGCGCCGTCCACAACGATCCGACCCCGAACGCGAGCGTGAAGTACAAGGCGTATGACGCATCGCGGGTCGCCGGCGGCGCGATGTCCGCGAGGAGCGCCTGGAGCTGGGGCGACTCCGCGAAGGAGAACAGCCCCATGATGACGATCCCGGCCCACAGCCAGACCAGTGACGATCCACCAAGGATGAACACGCCGAACCCGACCGCGCCACCAAGATAGGCCAGGACGATCAATGGCTTGCGCCCGAACCGGTCGGACAGCCAGCCGGCCAACAGCGGAATCGGCACGCTGAACACGATGAGCGCTCCGTACATCAGCCCGGATGTCGCGTCGTCGAGACCGATAACGCGCGTCAAGTAGATCAGCGCGAACAGGTTCACGACCCCGAGCCCGCGACCTCCGCCGCCCAGGACGGACGTCAGGAACAGCCAGCGAAGGTCGCGATCTGCGACGACCCGCCGGAGCGCATCGAGGCTGCTGCCACCTGCCCGGGCAGCAGCCCGGTCGGTGCCGTGTTCGCGGATGAACGTCAGGACGCCGAGGGCGATCACGATCGCGGCAATGCCGAACAGAATCGATACGCCGCGCCACCCGAGCAGCGCCATCAGCGGCGTCCCGACGACCGCGATCACGACCGTGCCCACGTTGCCGCCCGCGATGTGAGCGCTGATGGCGAACCCGCGTCGCTCCGGCGGGAATTGTTCGGCCAGCAAACCGTTGCCGACCGGGTGCTGCGGCGAGGAACCGATCCGCGCCACGATGTTCGCAACGGCGAACGTCGCGAAGTTCGAGGCGAGCGCCATCGCGGCGAACCCTCCGCCGAACAGCATCCCGCCCAACCCCAGGAGCCGCCGGCGCGACACACGCCGTGTCAGCTCGGCATAGCTGAGCTGAACGAGGCCCGCGGACATCGAGCCCGCTGCGGCTAGGAACGCAACCGCCTGCACCGTGACCCCGAACTCATCGATGATCGCGAGGAAGATCAGCGGCAGCAGCACCGCGAATGCATGGTTGACGGCGTGCGCGACCGACAACAGGCCGAGCGAGCGACCCGGCCGGACGTCCATCACGCGACCCATCTTGCCGGAATCGACGCCGCGTCCTTAGCGCGTTCCCGTCACCAAAGGATCCGGCTCCCGTGATCGGGCGTGACCCAGATCCAGCCCGGCAACAAGGGCGCCGGTAGCAGCCGATCCCCGTGGCGGTCCAGCCAGAGGACCCCCGTGTCGATCGGCACTGGCCGATGTTTGTGGCGGAGGGTGGCATACCAGTGGGCAGCGAGGGTCGGCACCGCTTCCTGGAGTAGGGCTTGCTCTTCCGTCATCCGTCGTCGATTGGAGTGGGTCGAGGGAACGACGACCAGCCCGCACACGGAGGCAGCGTCAGCTCTCGAGCGTTCGCGATCGCAGCTTGCCTGCAGGATCTCCAGTCGCGCCGCGACGCGGGTCACGACATCCCAGACGTGGACCACCACCGACTCAGATGCCCGGGCGAGGACGGTTTCGATCTCCTCATGACTCGGTCGGGATCGGATCTCTGTCACCGCCGACCATCCTCCGACCCGCGCCTCGTTTGTAATCGTGCGATGGCAGCGAAGGGCCAACGACGCCTCCTGCGGAACGTCGGGACGCGTGTCGACGAGGTCGACGACGAGCCGGCGACCGACCGCTCCAGCGGCCGCCGCCCAGACCGCCAGTGGCATGTAGGCGCCGCCGCCCAACTCCATCCGGCTGATCGTCGATTGCGAGCGATCGATGCGAGCTGCGACGTCGCTCTGTCGCATCCGACATCGCTGCCGGGCCCGACGTAGTTCCGTGCCCAGGTGCGCGGCCGCATGTTGCTTGTCGTGCATGCCGGCCATCGTGCGCGATCCCACTTAGCCGACACTCGACTGCCCGAGGACACTCCCTCATCATGCGTCCGGGGCATGCAGCACGACGACGTGGTTCCCCATGCACCCGTTGCATGACGAGGGAGTGGTCGCCGGCGGACGCCGGTGGACGGGGTCAGCGCAGGTCCAGCACCTCGACGACGGCGCTGACCGTCAGGCCGGGCCGAGGTCCGCCGAGCACCGCGTACGCGCGGCCGTCCATGAACGCGGCGCCCAACCCGTGTCGCGGCACGGTCAGGCCGGGGAGGGTCGTCGTCGAGATCGCGCCGATGCATTCGACCGTCCCGAACGTCCCGTCCGGTCCCTCTCCGCCCACGACACAGTCACCGAGTGCGCCCGCCGCAAAGGCGGCGATGCCACCACGGGCCGTCGGAAGGCCGTCGGTGCGGCCGACCACGCCCTCCGGGGACACGACATCCACCGTCCCGAGGTTGCCTCCGGCGTCACGGCCCCCGAGGAACGAAACGGAGCCGGCGCCCAGAGACGACGCGGCGAGATGCTCCCGCGCCCGGCTGAGCGATGCCAGAAAACGCCAGTCGCCTCCTTCGAGGACGAACACGTCGGCCGAGGGGCCATTAGGTCCGACGCCTCCGCCGAACATGACGCCGCCTCGCCCGTTCCATGCGGCCGCACCAGCCCCGCGGGGTTCCGGGAGCGGCTCGGCGGGTGCCCACGCGCCCGCATCCTCATCGTCGAGGCGCCAGACGCGGGCCGTCGGACGGTCGAAGCCATCACCCTCGTACCCACCGATCAGGAACAGCGCCTCGCCATCCGATACCAGAGCGGCATGGTGGACCGGCTCGGGCAGGGGCGGCCCGTCCGCCCAGGCGTCAACCGCCGGGTCGTAGACAAGCAGCCGATCCACCGCTCGGCCACCACCATCGAGGCCGCCCGCAACCCAGATCCGGCCGTGATGGGCAACGGCGGCAACCTCCGTCAGCGCGATAGGCGCGGCACCGCGCGCCACCCAGCCCGTCTCGCCGGGCGCGGCGGTACGACCGGCTTGTTCCGGGAAGACCCCGATACGACGCGGATCGGCCGCGATCAGGATCGTCAGCACGCCGAGTGCTGCGGCGACACCCAGTAGCAAGGCCACGCGACGGCCGGACGGGCGACCCTCGATCAGCGCTTCTTCGGCCGCTCGTACAGCTCTGCGCGCGGGTCGGTCGAGTGTCGCCCGTGGCCGGCCTCGGGCGTCTTCTTCGGCAGCACGTACAGGAGCATCAGGGCGATCGGACCGAGGATGATCCCGAGGATCGCCCACGTCACGGCGCCCCGGCCGAAGCCGGGCGCCATGCGGTACGCGTAGATCGCGCACACGACCCAGACGACTGCGCCGAGTATGAACAGCCCGGTACCGAGGAGCGGATCCATGGGGTGCCTCTAGCTAGAACTCGTCGAGGTAGCGGTCGACCTCCCAGTCGGACACCTGCGTACGGTACTCGTCCCACTCGGCGCGCTTGGCGTCCACGTAGTGGTTGAAGATGTGGTCACCGAGCGCCTCGCGGATCACCTCGTCGCGCTCCAGTTCCTCGAGAGCCTCGCCGAGCGTGCCCGGCAGCTCACGGATGCCCTTCTCGGCGATCCGGGACGCGTCCATCTCGAACAATGATTCCTCGACCGGATCGGCTAGCGACAGACCGTTCTCGACGCCGTCGAGGCCCGCGGCGATCATCGCCGCGAACGCGAGGTATGTGTTGGAGGACGGGTCCGGGCAGCGCACCTCGGCTCGCGTTCCCTCGATCGACTTGCCTGGCGAGACCATCGGCACCCGGATGAGGGCCGATCGGTTCGTCCGGCCCCAGGTCAGGTATGTGGGCGCCTCATAGCCCGGCACGAGCCGCTTGTAGGAGTTCACGAGCGGGGCGAGGACCGCGATCATCCCGCGGGCGTGCGCCAGGATCCCGGCCATGTATGAGCGCGCCACATCTGACAGTCCGTACGGGTTGGCCGGGTCGGCGAACGCGTTCCGGTTCTCGGCGATCGAGTAGAGCGACTGGTGCGTATGCATGCCCGAGCCGTTGATGCCGTGGATAGGCTTGGGCATGAACGTCGCGTACAGGCCGTGCTGCTGGGCGATGGCCTTGAGCGCGAACTTGAAGGTGATCGCGTTGTCGGCGGTCCGCAGTGCGTCCGAATACTCGAAGTCGATCTCGTGCTGGCCGACGGCCACCTCGTGGTGCGCCGCCTCGACCCGGATGCCGAACGCCTCGAGCGCATCGACCATGTCCTGGCGGATCTCCTGCGCGAGGTCCGTCGAGAAGTCGAAGTAGCCCGCCTGATCGTGCGGCAACGGCTCGATCGCCCCGTCCTCGCCGCGGCGGAACAGGAAGAATTCGAGCTCAGGGCCGGTGTTGACGACATAGCCGAGCTTCTTCGCCCGCTCGACCTGTCGGCGCAGGACTCCCCGCGGATCGCCGACGAACGGCTCGCCGTTCGGCGTGAAGACGTCGCAGATCACCCGGGCCGTGCCGCGCGGTCCGGATCCCGGCTGCCACGGGATCTCCGCGAAGGTGTCCATGTCCGGCATCAGGTACTGGTCCGACTCCGCGATCCGGGTGAACCCCTCGATCGACGAGCCGTCGAACCACGTCCCGTGCTCGACCGAGCCCTCGAGCTGGTGGATCGGGATCGTGACGGCCTTGACGTGGCCGATGATGTCCGTGAACTGGAGCTGGATGAAGCG
>DASTIG010000018.1:0-24241 GCA_035717785.1 Candidatus Limnocylindrales bacterium | reverse complement strand
CAGCGCGAGGCCATCCTCAACAGCCGCCGCATCGCCGAGATGACGGACATCGAGCTGCCGCTGGGCCAGCTGCGCATCCCGCATTTCCCGGTGCCGGAAGGGCACACCATCGAGAGCTGGCTGCGCGCCGAGTGCCAGGCGGGCCTGGAGCGTCGCTACGGGACCGTCACGCCAGAGCTCCAGGAACGGCTGGACTACGAGCTCGGCGTGATCATCCAGATGGGCTATCCCGCCTACTTCCTGATCGTCGCTGATTTCATCGCCTTCGCTCGCCGGGAGGGCATCCAGACGACGTGCCGTGGCAGCGCCCCGGGGAGCATCGTCACGTACACGCTCGGCATCACGCCGGTCGACCCGATCCTGTACCAGCTGCCGTTCGAGCGGTTCCTCAATCCCGACCGGGTGACGATGCCGGACATCGACGTCGACTTCGAGGACGGCCGGCGCGACGAGGTGATCGCCTACGTCGGGCGCAAATACGGCCAGGACCACGTGGCCCAGATCATCACGTTCGGCACGATGCTCGCGCGCGCGGCGATCCGCGACGTCGGGCGCGTGCTGGGGCACAGCTACGGCGAGGTCGACCGCGTGGCGAAGGCCGTCCCGAACCAGCTCGGGATCAGGCTCGACGAGGCCCTCCAGAACCCGGCCCTGCGCGAGCAGGTCGATGGCGATCCTGCCATCAAGCGGATCATCGACTTCGCGCGCCATCTCGAAGGGGTCGCCCGCAACGCCTCGACCCACGCCGCCGGCGTCGTCATCTCGCGCGAGCCACTGACCGAGCTGATGCCGCTCCAGAAGGCGACGAACTCGGACTCGCTCATGACGCAGTACGAGATGCACGCCATCGAGGCCCTCGGGCTGCTCAAGTTCGACTTCCTCGGCCTGTCGAACCTGACGATCCTCCGCCAGGCGGTCGACCTGGTGCGCGAGAACCGCGGTATCACGATCGACCTCGACGCGATCCCGCTCGACGACGCCGCAACGTTCGAGCTACTGGCCTCGGGCGAGACGACCGGCATCTTCCAGCTGGAGTCGGCTGGCATGCGCCGCTACATCCGGGAGCTTCGCCCGACATCGGTCTATGACCTTGCGGCCATGGTTGCCCTCTACCGGCCCGGGCCGATGGACAACATCCCCGCCTACATCCGCCGCAAGCACGGTCAGGAGCCCGTGACCTATCTCCACCCGCTGCTCGAGCCCTACCTCGAGAAGACCTACGGGATCTTCGTCTACCAGGAGGACATCATGGCCGCGGCCATGGCCCTGGGTGGGTTCACCGGGCCTGAGGCCGACACCCTCGGCTATGCGATCCGCAAGAAGAAGTCGAGCGTGCTTCGTGCCCAGAAGGAGAAGTTCGTCAGCCAGGCGGCCGAGCGAGGCGTCACGCCAGGTGTCATCGATGCGGTCTTCACCGCGTTCGAGCCGTTCGAGCGGTACGGGTTCAACAAGGCGCACGCCACCTGCTATGGGCTGATCGCCTACCAGACCGCCTACCTGAAGGCGAACCACACGGTCGACTACATGGCGGCCGTCCTGACGGCCTTCCGCGCGAACGAGGAGAAGGTCGCAGCGGCGGTCGCGGAGTGCCGGCGCATGGGCATCGAGGTCCGGCCGCCGGACGTCCACGCGAGCCACCTGGAGTTCACCGTCGAGGGCGACGCGATCCGGTTCGGGCTGCTGGCCGTGAAGAACGTCGGCCAGAGCGCGATCGAACGGATCATCGCGGCGCGCGAAGCCGGAGGTCGGTTCCGGTCGCTCCGCGACTTCTGCGAGCGGGTCGACCTGCGGCTGGTCAACTCGCGGGTCATCGAGGCGCTCGCGTGGGTCGGCGCCTTGTCGGAGTTCGGTCACCCGGTGCAGATCATCGAGGCGCTCGGGACGATCGTGCCCTCCGCCCAGGCGGTCCAGCAGCAACAGGCGACCGGGCAGATCTCGGCTTTCGATCTTCTTTTCGCTGAGGCTCCCGACGAAGCTTTGCCCGCGCGGCCGGAGGCTCCGCGTCGCGAGCGGCTGCGAAAGGAGAAGGAGCTGCTCGGGTTGTACCTCTCAGAGCACCCGATGGGGGAGGTCGCCGAGCAGGTCGGCCGTTTCGTGAATGCCTACTCCGGCGATCTCAAGGACGAGACACTCGACGGGCAGCGTGTGGTCGTCGGTGGGATCGTGACCGGGCTGCGCACGGTCATCACGAAGCGCCAGGAGTCGATGGCGATCGTCACCCTCGAGGATATGCAAGGCTCGATCGAGGTCGTCGTCTTCCCCAGGTTGTACGAGACGACGCGGCCGCTGCTGCGCGACGGGGCGATCCTCCTGATCGCCGGTCGGATCGACCACAAGGGCGAGGAGGTCTCGCTGCTCGCCGACCTCGTCGCCGATTGGGACGATGCCGCCACACGCGGCCCCGAGGAGTTCGCTCGTGACGTGGCCGCCGGTGACCGGGGCGGTCGCAACGGCTCGTTCCGCCGCACGCCAGTCGCGATGGGCCCGGGTCCGGGGCGTTCGCCCTCCCCCGTGGGAGCGGGGCCGTCGGCGGGGGCAGCGCCCACGACCGCGTTCGTCTCACCACGGCGCGACGACGCGATGGGGAATGGGTCGGGCACGCTGCCCGAGGCGATGCCGCGGATCCAGCCCGGCGAGCCTGTGCCGACCTACATCGAGGCGCCCGGAGCGATCGCCGGCGGGGTCGAGGACGACGCTCACGACGAGCCGCCCGTCCCGGACGAGGCCAGGGCGCGCATCGTCGGCGACGCGACAGCCGATGCCCCGGTCGCGGCGGGACCTCAGGCCGTCCTGCACGTTCGGTTCGAAGGCGCCGCGGGAGCCGATCGTCTGGTCCGGGCCATGGAGACGGTCAAACTGCTCCTGCGCGATCGACCGGGCGGCACGAAGGTCGTGCTCCACGTTCCGATGCCCGGCGGCGGGCAGGCCCGGCCGATGGAGTTGCGCGTGGGCGTGGCCTACGACGCGGAGCTGCTGGCCGAGGTCCGCCGGGAGCTGGGTGACGGGCTCGTCGAGCTGCGACTCGCGAGCGCCTGACCGGCGTTTGAGGCCGGCGTCCTCGTCCGACGTTCGCCTAGCCCGACGTTCGCCTAGCCCGCCGGTTCGATGGCGACGACGACCGCCGACCACGGGCAATAGCGATCGCCGCTGATGACGCCCGCCTCGACGTCGGACGGGAGACCGTCGCACACCTCGATGGTCACGTCCGCGAACTCGATGTCGCCGGGATCGATCGACCAGCTGTAGCCGTCGTTGACGCCAGTCTCACGAACGACCCGCCCGTTCGGGATGCTTGGGACGTCCTCGCCGGCCAGGAGCCGCCGGGTGTGCAGGATGTCGGCTGGGTCGGTCAAGAGCACCTTGAAGCGCTCGTCGACGACCTCGAACGTGACGACCACCGGGGCGCCCGCGTCGGGGGAGGCATTTCCGCCGCTACAGGCGGCGAGCATGAACGCCACCGACCCCAGGAGCGCGGCGCCGCGAAGGGCCGTGCCCCGGGAGTGGACCGTCATCGACCCTGGGCGATCCGCCGGACGGTCTGGACGGATGACAGGCGCTCGTGGAAGTCGGCCCGGACGGCGTTCACGGTGTCGTCGTCGAGCCCGAGCTCCTTCCCGATCTGATTCACGACGGCCGACTCCGCGGCCGAGATCGACCCGCTTGCGGCACCGACGGCGAAACAGGCGCGGAGCACGTCGATCCGCTGCTGCTCGTTGGCGAGTGCCGTGAACTCGCGTGTCACCACGTAGTCCTCGGTCCCGCCGACGGTCTTCGCCTGCAGCTTGGCCATTTCGGTGACGAGCACAGCGGTCGCCTCGTCGAGCGCCTCGTGAGCCTGCAGCTCGCGCTCGATGACGGCCGTCTCCTCATCGCTGATCTCGAGGTCGGCGTGGGCAGCCCGCGCCAGGGTGTAGGCAGCGGAAGCCACGAGACGGGCCTGCTCGGCGGGAAGCCGCTCGAGGCGGGCCACGATCCGCCGGACGGTGGCGGTGTCGCCGGCGGCTGCAGCGGCGTCGAATGCGGCGGTCCCGAGCTCGGCTGCCTGCTCGTGCTCGCGACCTGGTCCGAAGATGCGACTGAACATGAGCGGAGTCTATGACGCCGTCGTGCAGCGCGCAGCGGACGCGGGCAGATAGGCTCTCGCGGTGAGCCTCCTCGTGCGCGGTGTCCGGTTGATCGACGGAGTCGGAGACGCTGCGCGTGACCACATCGATGTCCTGGTCGAGGGTGAACGGATCGCGTCGGTAGGCCCGCACGATCCAGAGTTGGTCGTGGGTCCTGGCAGGACCGTGGTTGTCGAGGGAGCTGGTCGGACGCTGCTCCCCGGGTTGATCGATGCGCACGCCCACTACACATTCGACCCGACCGAGGGCTCGCTCCAGGCGATCATGCAACGTTCGGATGAGGACATCCTCGACGCTGCGGCCGGGCATGCGGGACGGGCGTTGCGTGCGGGGATCACGACGGCCCGCGGCGCGGGCTCGATCCGGAACCTCGAGTGCCGGCTCCGCGACGAGATCGCGGCTGGCGGGGTCGCTGGGCCGCGGATCGTGGCGGCCGGCACAGCCGTGGGCGCCATCGGCGGTCACGGGTCGGCGTTCGGGCTGGAAGCCGACGGACCCGATGCCCTGGCCGCGGCCACGCGGGAGGTCGTGAGTCACGGCGCCGACGTCGTGAAGGTCGTGGCCTCGGAGGCCGCGATGCTCACAACGACGGGCCTCGCCCCGGGAGCGATGGTCCACGGTGCGCCCGAGTTGGCGCTGGAGGAGCTGCGGGCGATCGTGACCACAGCCGCCGATCTCGGGCGGCGGGTCATGTGTCATGCGCAGGACAGCGAATCGGTCCGGCGCTCAGCCGCTGCTCGCGTCACGTCCGTCGAGCATGCCTGGCTCGCCGATGTGGCGGCGATCGACGCCTTGGCCGCCTCTGGCGGCTGGCTGGTCCCGACGCTCGTCGTCACCGACGTGAACCGGACCCTGCCAGGTCTGACCGCGGTCCAGCGTGAGCGCCAGGACCTCATCGAGCGGCGCCACCGGATCTCGACCGAGGCCGCGATCCGCCTCGGGATCCGAGTCGCGACCGGCACGGATGCCGGCGAGGTAGGCGTGACGGCCGATATGGTATGGCGCGAGATCGACCTGCTGCGCGACCACGGGGCGTCGGCGATGGCCGCTCTCAAGGCGGCCACCTCGGAGGCGGCGCGGCTGCTCGGTGTCGATGGGGACACGGGGACCATCGAGGCGGGAAAGTTCGCCGACCTGGTGCTCGTGGAAGGCGATCCGCTCGCCGAGCTCACGATCCTCGCGCGGCCTGTCGCCGTGTGGCAGGGCGGGCGCGCGGTGAGCGGCGGATCGACACCTGGCGCGTCAGCGTCGGTCAGCGCTTGAGCAGGCTGTGGACCTCCGGGTCGGGGCCCTGCCAGCGGACGATCTCTTCGGTGGCGAACCGTCCGTAGTAGTTGATGAAATGGCTCCCGTTCTCGCGCACGATCCGGACAGCCTCCGCCTTCAGGTCGTCGCCTCGGATGCGCGCCATGATCACCACCTGGCCGGCCCGGATGGCAGCGTCATACCAGGCCATGTCGGGGAGCTGGTCCATCACGGTGAATGAGACGATCCGTCGCAGCCGGGCGATGAAACCGTGCACGGCGCCGGTCGGGTCGAAACGGGACGCACCCTCATCGCCGCGCAGGATCGTGATGTCGCGATCCCGGACTCCTGCCGCCTTCACGGCGGCGGCGGCTTTCGCCGCGCTTTCGGGGTCGGGCAGGACCGCGAGAAGCGAGTCGGTCGGATAACCGATGAACCGCGACTGGCGCCGACCGCGAGACTCGGTCATCTGACGAGCATAGGCGTCTGACCAGATCTGGTGCCGAAGGAGGGAGTCGAACCCTCACCCACTTGCGTGGAGCGGTGTTTGAGACCGCAGCGTCTGCCATTCCGCCACTTCGGCCAGGGTAGGTGCGACATCGTACCGTCTTAGTCCCCAGTCGCCAGCGAGTCGCAATCGCCGCATCACGCACCCGGCCCGCCCCGCATTGCCGCCCGACCCCCGTGGGACTGCCGGACCGGCCGGAACCGCGCGCTGCCGGCCCGCGTCTGGCGACCGATGCTAGACTCCCCCCGCCTCACGTCAGCCAGCATCGCCGTCCGGAGGGACCCACCGACCGTGGAGGACCTTCGCTCGACGACGGTCTCCGACGACCCCGTCCAGCGCCGCGATCTCATCCTCATCGAGCGTGCCCGGTCAGGGGACCTCGACGCGTTCAACGACCTCGTCATCCTGTACCAGGATTCGTTGTTCGCTCTGGTCGTCCGCATGGTGCCCGATCGCGATCAGGCCGCCGATGCCGTGCAGGAGGCCTTCTTCTCGGCCTATCGGAACCTCGCCTCGTTCCGTGGCGGCAGCGTGAAGTCGTGGCTGAACCGGATCTGCGTCAACGCCGCGATGGACACCCAGCGCGCGAAGAAGCGTCGACCGGTGCAGCCCTATCCCGAGCTCGAGGACGAGAGCTGGCAGCCAAAAGCCGGCCCTGACGTCGATCCCGAGCGGATCGCCGTCCACGCCGAGCGCAGCCGCGCGATCGCCGCGGCGATGGCCCACATCACCGACGACCAGCGAACCGCGATCGTCCTGTACGACGTCGAGGGTTACGACTACGGCGAGATCGCCGAGATGACGGGTGTCTCCCTGGGGACCGTCAAATCGCGGATCCACCGCGGCCGCCTCTCACTCCGCGACCTGCTGTCCGACCGGATGGAGCTGTTCCGTGGGTAATCGCGGCTCGCATGCGCGGCACGACCGGTTCGCGATCGCCGACGCGGTCGGCCTTGGCATGATCCCGACGACGATCGCGAGCTGTCCGTCGTGTGGCGCGCTGCATGCCGACCTCCTCGCGATCCGCGCCGCGATCCGCCAAGCTTGGATCCCCGGTCGTCCGCGGGACTTCCTGCTTAGCCTCGACGACGCCGTCCGACTCCGACCCCCCGGTTGGCGCCGGTTCCTGGACGCGATCGGGACTTCGCGCGACGCGGTCACGCGGCCGCTCGCGCTTAGCCTGACCGGCCTCGGTCTATCCGGGCTGCTCCTGACGGCGATCCCGGCCGGTTCGTTCGGTAGCGCGGCCGGTGGCCAAGCCGCACCCGTGACTCCGGAGGTGGATGTCGCCGGAGGCCCTGTTTCCACGATGGCGGCCGAGGAACGCCTCGTCTCACCGACCGATGACGACCCGCTCGCGGGCCTGTCGGCGGCGCTGCTCGCCGCGGGCGGCGCCATGTTCCTCCTGCGCCGCGTCGCCCCACGGGTTGGCGGGGTGCGATGATGGCCACCTGTGCGCAGCGCACGGGGAACCGCGCGCAGAATGAGGCCGTCTAGACGGATGACATGACCGAGCCGCTTCAGCCCACATCCGCATCCGCGCACGCCGCGCACGACCTCACGATCATCGCGGCGCTGGCCGCGCGCACCCCGGACCCGTCCGATGGACAGGCGGGCTCTGCGCGAGAGCAGCTGGCCGCGTGCAACGCATGCGCGGACCTCCTGGCAGACCTCGTGGCACTGCAGACCGCCCTCCCGACAACGTCGACACCGTCTCGCCCGCGAGACTTCTCGCTGACGCCGGCAGACGCCGCGCGTCTGCGGAGGGACGGCTGGCGGCGGATCCTCGGCTTCTTCGGGTCGGCTCGCGACAACATCAGTCGACCCCTGGCGATCGGTTTCACAACGCTCGGGATCGCCGGGCTGCTGGTCGCAGCGCTGCCGTCGATGTACGGCGCGGGCGGCGGTCAAGCGGTCCTGTCGCCCGTCGGGGCCGCCGTCGAACAGGCCGCACCTGCTCCCGCGGAGGTTCCCGGGTCGGATCGTCTGTCGATGAGCGCACAGCCCGAATCGAGCCTGACCGGCGAGGGTGTCTTCGCCGGCGGGAACCCGGATGAGGTGGGCTCCGCGGGTGGTCGCGACGTCGCCGGCGAGGGGAGCTTGCTCGCGCTCCGCGACGATGCGTCGGGCGTGTCGACGGTGTTCGTGCTGGCCGGCGCGCTGCTGATCGCCGGCCTGGGCCTGTTCGCCCTCAGGTGGAGCGCCCGAAGGCTCCTCTGACGCCGACATCCAGGGCGCCGGCCGCAGTCGGTCGAGGCAGCCTGACGGGTACACTTGCGACCCGATGGAACGCCTGATGCTGCTCGACGGCTACGGGCTGGTCTACCGCGGATACTTCGCTTTGCCGCCGCTCACCACCTCGAAGGGCGAGCTCGTCAACGGCGTGTTCGGGTTCGCCAGCATCGTCCTGCGCGGCATCGTCGACCTCCAGCCCGATTACCTCGCCGTGTCGTTCGACCTGCCCGGCCCGACATTCCGGCACGAGCAGTACGCCGACTACAAGGCGACCCGGGTGAAGATGCCGGACGACCTGCGGGACCAGTTCCCGAAGGTCCGCGAGGTCGTCAAGGCGCTGCGGATCCCGGTCTACGAGATGCCGGGCTACGAGGCCGACGATGTCATCGGCACGATCACGCAGCAGCTCGACTCGCAACAGGACCTGGAGACGACGATCGTCACGGTCGATCTCGACATGCTCCAGCTCGTGACGCCGCGTGTGCGGCTGATGACCACGCGCTCGGGGGTCGAGAACACCGTCATCTACGACGTCGACCGGATCGATGAGCGTTTCGGGCTGCGGCCCGACCAGATGGTCGATTACAAGGCCCTCAAGGGCGATCCGACCGACAACATCCCGGGCGTTCCCGGTGTCGGCGAGAAGACCGCCGCCAAGCTGATCCGCGAATTCGGCGACCTCGACTCGCTGTTCGCGCGGCTCGACGACGTGACGCCCGAGAAGCTGCGCGACAAGCTGCGCGACCATCGCGAGCAGATCTACATGGGTCGCGAGCTTTCGAAGATCGTCCGCGACCTGCCGATCACCATCGACCTCGAGGCGGCTCGCCTCGGAGACTACGACCGCGACACCGTCGTCCGGCTGTTCCGCGAGTACGAGTTCCGGACCCTGATCGAGCGCCTGCCGCCGATGGCCGGCGAGACCGCCGAACAGCGCACCGAGACCCTGCGGTCCGTCGCCCAGAGCGGCTACGTGCCGGCGGCCAGGGTGGCCGGTCGGCCGGAAGGGTGGGGCGCGGGCCGTGCCACGAATCGCCAGGGGAGCGGTGAGCTCCAGCTCCGGCTCGACTTCGATGCGGTCACTCCCCAAGGAGACGGTACTGGTCCAACCGGCGCGCATCGGCCGTTCGAGCCGACCGATGATCTGCCGGCCGCGCTGGCCGCCGCGATCGTCGATCCCGGCCGGATCGAGGTGGTCGGCGAGGACGGGGTCGCCGGCCTCGAGTCGTGGCTGGCCGCGCAGCCGACCGCCGGGGTCTCGATCCTGCTCGACGATCCGCGGCCACGGCGGGGACTGCCCCTTGCGCTGGCCGTTGTCGGGACCGACGGTCGCACCGTCGCGGCGGAGGGCCAGGCGGCGTCCGATGCGCTGCGGCGTCTCCTTCAGCGGCTGCGCATCCCTCTGGTCGGCCATGAGGTCAAGCCGGTCCTCGTGGCGGCCCTGGCCGAGGATCCCGCCGCTGAGCCGCTCCCGGTCGCGTTCGACACCCAGATCGCCGCCTACATCCTCAACGCCGCCCTGCGCAGCCAGACGATCGCCGATATCGTCGCGGAGCACCTGGACCAGATCCTGCCACCCGCGACTGAGCTGCCCCCGACGGCCCGCGCGGGCATCGAGGGGCTATCGGCGATGGCGGTCCGGGAGCCCCTGCAGCGACGGCTCGACGACATCGAGGGCCTCGAGCGGCTGTTCCGCGAGGTCGAGCTCCCGTTGATCCCGGTGCTGGCCCGGATGGAGGCCGTCGGTGTCGCGCTCGACCGCGAGGCGCTGGCCGTCCTCGATCGCGAGTTCGGCGCGGAGATCTCGCGGCTCGAGGAAGGCATCTACACGGACGTCGGCCACGAGTTCAACCTCGGCAGCCCGAAGCAGCTCGAGCAGGTGCTGTTCTTCGAGCTCAACCTCCCGAAGGGGAAGCGAACGAAGACCGGCTTCTCCACAGATGCCTCGGTGCTCGAAGAGCTGCGGCCGGCGCACCCCATGATCGACAAGCTGCTCGAGTGGCGCGTGTACACGAAGTTGCGCTCGACGTACGTCGAGGCACTCCCGTCCCTCATCGCGGCCGACGGGCGGCTGCACACGACCTTCCACCAGGCCGTTGCCGCGACCGGACGCCTGTCGTCCTCCGATCCCAATCTGCAGAACATCCCGATCCGGACCGAGCTCGGCCGCAAGATCCGGCGTGCCTTCGTGGCCGGGGAACCCGACCTCGTCCTGCTTGCCGCCGACTACTCCCAGATCGAGCTGCGCATCCTCGCCCACGTGTCGGGGGACGAGCACCTCAAGGATGCGTTCGCCCGCGGCGCCGACATCCATCGCGAGACGGCGGCGCGCGTCCTCGGCAAAGCGCCGGAGGACATCACGCACGCCGAGCGCTCCATGGCGAAGATGGTCAACTTCGGACTGGCCTACGGCATGAGCGACTTCGGACTTGCCTCGCGTGCCAACATCTCGCGCCAGGAGGCACAGTCGTTCATCAACAGCTACTTCACGGCGTATTCCGGGATCAGCTACTACATGATGGCCATCAAGGACCAGGCCAGAGATCAGGGCTTCGTCGAGACGCTGCTCGGGCGAAAACGACAGATCCCGGAGCTCAAGGCGTCCAACCCGGCGCTGCGCGGGGCAGGGGAGCGGATGGCCATCAACATGCCGATCCAGGGCACCGCAGCCGACATCCAGAAGATCGCGATGATCCGGACAGATGCCCGGGTACGCGAGGCCGGCCTCCGCGCCCGGCTGCTGCTATCGGTGCACGACGAGCTGCTGTTCGAGACGCCGCGCGATGAGGTCGAGCCGCTCGCGGCGCTCGTGCGCGAGACGATGGAAGGGGCGCTCCCGCTGTCGGTGCCGCTGATCGTCGACGTCAAGGTCGGCGACGACTGGGAGTCGATGACGCCGCTGACGCGCGCGGACGCGATCGCCGCCGAGGCCGATGAACTGCCGCTCGAGGCGCCCATCGCGCCCCTCGCCGGCTAGGTCCGTCGGGTGCCCGAGCTCCCTGAAGTCGAGACGGTCGCGCGCGACCTGCGCCCGCGGCTGGTGGGGGCGACGATCGTCGGCGCTCGCACGAACTGGGTCCGCACGTTGCGATCCCAGGATCCGATCGCGTTCGCCGATGGCGTCGCCGGTCGCTCGGTCCTGGCCGTGGGCCGGCGCGGCAAGCAGCTCGTCGTCGAGCTGTCGGGCGACGCCGCCCTCACCATCCACCTCAAGATGACCGGGCAGTTGTTCGTCGTGTCTGCCGAAGTCCCGGAGGACCCGTACGTGCGACTCGTCCTGGAGTTGGCCGGTGGCCGGGAACTGCGGTTCCGCGACATCCGAAAGTTCGGGAAGATCGGCCTGTATGGACGCGACCCCGTCAGTGGCGATCTCGTCGAGGAGATCGGTGGCGCGGCCGTATTCGCCGGCGTGGGGCCGGAGCCCCTCGACCAGGCGTTCATGCTGCGGGACTTCCGCAAGCTGGTGCGGCGGCGGAAGGGTCGCCTCAAGCCGCTCCTGACGGACCAGTCGTTCCTCGCCGGGGTCGGCAACATCTACGCGGACGAGGCGCTGTGGCGCGCACGGCTGCACCCGTTGCGCTCGGCTTCATCGCTGCGGCCGCCAGATGAACGACGGCTATACGAGGCGATCCGGGGCGTGCTGGGAGAGGCCGTCGAGCGCCGCGGCTCGTCGATCGACGACTACACAGCGCCCGACGGCGACGGATCGATGCAGGAGACGCTCGACGTCTACCAGCACACCGGCGAACCGTGCGCGCGCTGCGGTCGACCGATCAAACGCATCGTCATCGGGGCGCGCTCGACGCACTTCTGCTCGTGGTGCCAGAGACTGCCGGCGGCCGATCGCAAGGGCTCGGCGGCGATCCTGCGGGGGATCGCGGACGGGCGGGTCAGGAGTGGAAGACGCTGGACCGAGTTGGCAGCGGGCGAAGGCAGCACCCGCCCGACGCCGGGCGAGGCCACGGACGCCCGGGATGCCGCCACTCGCGACGCTCTCCGCGCGAAGACCGAACGGACGAAGCGCGCGGCAGCGAACCGGCGTGCCAAAGCGCGCGCGGCGATGGGCGAGGGTGCGGGCTGATGTCGATCCTGCGATTCGTGGGCGTCACCCGCGAGATCGGGACGCTCACCATCCTCGACGCCGTCGATGCGGCGATCGCGCTCGGCGATCGGATCGGCCTCGTCGGGTCGAACGGCGCCGGCAAGACAACGCTCATGCGGCTGGCCGTCGGGCTCGACGAGCCAGACCGCGGCACCGTCTCGCGGAAACGCGGCCTGTCGTTCGGGATGCTCGCGCAGGAAGCGCATCTCGATGCCGTCTTCATGTCGGCGCCCGACCTGCGGACGGCCGTCCGTGCCGGTGCCGCCCATCTCGAGACGATGGCTGCGGAGCTCGCCGAGCTCGAGCGTAGCGGGCGCGTGACCGATCCCGCCTACGCCGACCTGCAGCATCGGTTCGACGTGCTCGGCGGGTACACGCTCGACCAGCGTGTCGATGCGGCGCTGAGCGGCCTCGGCTTCGCCATCGGCGAGTGGTCCAAGCCGCCGAGCACGCTGTCGGGCGGCGAGCAGACGCGGGCGGCCCTCGCGCGGCTGGTCATCGCCGACCCGGATCTGTTGTTTCTCGACGAGCCCACGAACCACCTCGATCTCGACGCCCTCGAATGGCTGGAGGAGCACCTGCGCCGACGGACGGGCTCGCTGCTCGTCGCCTCGCACGACCGGGCATTCCTCGACGCCACGATCACACGGGTGTGGGAGCTGCGCGATCGACGGCTGACCGCATTCCGCGGCGACTACAGCGCGTATCGACGCCAGCGGGAGGAGCGCGACGCCCGCGCGACCAAGGACGCCGGCACGCAGGCCCAGCAGATCGAACGCGAACGCGAGCTCATCCAGAACTACCGGAGCCACCGCAAGTTCAGCAAGATGCACGAGCACGAGGCGCGGCTCGAGCGCCTCCTGGCCGAGCGCCGCGAGGCGCCGCGATCGACCCGCAAGCTCGCGCTGCCACAGGCGTCGCTCGTGGGCGACGGCCCCGCACGGTCCGGGGAGATCGTCGTCCGTCTCGAGGATCTTGCGGTCGGCTATCTGCCGGGTCGCGGGGCGGTCCGGGCCGACGGCGCGCCGGCGACGGCGCCACGTGTCGTCGCGACCGCGCCGTTCCTGGCGGCCCAACGCGGCGACCGCATCGGCATCGTCGGTCCGAACGGGGCCGGCAAGACCACGTTGCTGCGCACGATCGCCGGGGAGCTGCCGCCCCTCGACGGGACGCTCAGCTTCGGCAACGCAGTCCAGATCGGGTACCTCGCTCAGCTCCGAGGAGCGGCGATCGCGGGGGCGACCGTTCTCGATGCGCTCCTCGGCACGATCTCCGTGACGCCCGGCGAGGGGCGCTCATACCTGGCGCGCTTCCTGTTCCGCGGTGACGACGTGTTCAAGGAGGTTCGGGCGCTGTCGGGTGGCGAGCGATCGCGGCTCGAGCTCGCCCTGCTCGGGATCCAGCCCTCGAACCTGTTGCTGCTCGACGAGCCGACGAACCACCTCGACATCCCGGCCCGCGAGGCGATCGAGAGTTTCATGCGAGAATCGCCGGCCACGCTGCTCGTCGTGTCGCACGACCGTCGATTGCTCGAGACGGTGTGCGACCGCCTGTGGGTGGTGGACGACGGGCAAGCGGTCGGCTTCGATGGTGGCTACCGGGCGTGGCGAGCGGCGGTGGCCGATGGCTGGACGACGAAGGACGCCATCGCTGCGCGAGCGGCGAGGATGCGTGCGCCCGCAGCCGCCGCACGAACGAGCCCTGAGCTTGCGGTGCGCTCACCACGTCAGGCGAGGCCGGCGAGCGCGTCGCGCGCCGCGAGCTCGCCGACGGCGGCGCGAACCCGGACACGCCTCGCGAAACTGTCGAAGGACGCGTACAGGCGTCAGAAGACGGCACTCGACGCCGAGCTGACGCGCCTCGGGTTGCGCAAGAACCACCTCGAGCTTGCGATGGGTGACCCGTCGGTCGCCGCCAACTTCGTCGAGCTGCGACGGGTCACGAGCGAGCTCGCCGACGTCTCGCAGGCGCTGGCGGTCGCCGAGGACGCCTGGCTCGAGCTCGAGGATCGAGCGCCCTGATGCTGACGATCGGCGTCACCGGTCCGATCGGTTGCGGGAAGTCGACTGTCGCCCGCTGGCTGGGCGAGCGGGCCGGCGTCCGCGTCGTCGACGCCGACCACGAGGCTCGGCTGGTCCTCGCCCCCGGCACCGCCGAGGTCGAGGCGGTCTATGCGCGCTTCGGTGCGACGCTGCGGCGGCCGAACGGTGAGCTCGATCGGGCAGCCCTCGGGCGGATCGTCTTTGCCGACCCGGCGGCGCTGCGCGACCTCGAGGCGATCGTCCATCCGGCAGTCCGGCCGAGGATCCTGGGTGCGATCGGGCGCGCGCGGGATGCCGGCGCCCGGGCGGTCGTGATCGAGGCAATCAAGCTCGTCGAGGGCGGGCTCGCGGACGTGTGCGACGAGGTCTGGCTGGTCGCCTGCGACCCGGGCGTCCAGCTCGAGCGGCTCATCGGTCGCGGAGATCCGAGCGACGACGCGACCGCCAGGATCGATGCGCAGGGCGACCTCGTCGAGCGACTGCGCGAGCGGGCCACCCGCATCGTCGACACGAGCGGTGACGCAGCGACCACCCACGCCGACGTGGACCGGCTGCTGGACGAGGCGCTCAACCGGACGTGAACCGGGCGGCGGCGTCGGCGTAGTCGCGGAAGGGAGCGGCGCTTCGGCGGCCGTCGACGCGAGCTCGGATCAACCATCCCTGACGGCGACTCGTCGGGTCGATCAGCGCCAGTCCTCGTCCAGCCCGAGGCGGAGTGCCGTCGAACGATGCGAGCATCTCCGGCGCACGCATCGGAAATGCCATGCGGAGCGCGTCTCGATTGTCCCGGATCGCGGCGTCGACCTCGTCGCTTGCCAGGAGGACGAGCCACGCGCTCAGTCGTCGTGGCTCCCATCCCAGCTCACGTGCGACGTGGAAGGCACGCCGCTCGTACCAACCGAGCTGGCGCTCGATCGCGCCGAGGTCGTCGAGGCGGGTCTTGATCTCGACGACGACAAGTGTCCCGGTCCGTGCATCGAACGCGAGCAGGTCGACCCAGCCGTGCACGCGCCCATCGACCAGCTCGACTTCGCGGGCCACCGCATATGACGCTTTCCGCAATCGACGTTCGACGTAACCGGAGCAACGCGCATGCACGAGGTCGCGCTGCCGCTCACGGCCCGTGACGATCGGCGCCTGGCCTACGAGCCGGAGCTCGAGGCCGAGCGCGCCACCGATCCGCTCTACGACCGCAAGCGACGGGTTAGCTCGGCCACCCTCGACCATCGCGATGTAGCCGCGTGTCACGCCAGTCGCGTCGGCCAACTGCTGTTGGGTGACATCCAGGCCGATTCTCGTGTCCCGACACAACGACGCGAAGGACCGACGAAGAAGATGGGACACGGGACGGAATCAACCACGCGGCTCTTCGCTGTGGCTTATCTGGCCGCGACCGCAAGCGTCAGATGCGAATCCGCGACGCGCTCTCGTGGTGGGATGCCCAGGATGCGCAGGGATGTCGTCTGGTCTGAGACCCTCGCGAGGCTGTCTGCCACGTGCATATGTCAGATGCACAACCCGAGATGGGTCTCTCGCGGGTCTCCCGCGGGTCTCCCGCGGGCTTCGAGGGCATGAAACGGAATGGCCGCCCGGACCACCTCGTCGGCGGTCCGGGCGGCTCGGAGGCGCGCCGGGTCAGCGGCGCGAGATGGAATCGATGACTCTGCCGGGGCGATCTACGACGGGCTTGCGGAGGGCGACGGTGACGCTCCCGGCGAGCCGGACGGCATCGGGGTCGCGACCGGAGTCGGTCGCGGCGTCGGGACGGGACCCGAGACCGGCGGGAACGCCACCGGGATCGGCAGCCCGTAGCGGATGATGACGCGGTTCGTGGTGGTTCCGAGTGCGCTGGCGTCGACCTGCCGGGTGTCGACGTCGGGTCGGAGGGCGAGGCTGAACGCCGCGGCACCGCTGGCCTGGAGATGGGAGATCTCCTCCGCGACATCGACCGGCGCCTTGAGCACGTAATACGTCCCGGACTTGGCGAGCAGCAGCATGTTCTGGTACGACAGCTTGGTCGCCTTGTCCGTGTAGTAGCCGTTGTCGCCGAGCCCATCCTCCGAGTTCGTGAGGACGTTCACGCTGGCGGTCACGAAGACGTCGACCGTCTGGTTCGGGGTGAGCAGACCGCCTACCGCGCGATCGTCGGGGACGGTCATCGAGATCGCGCGCCAGTCCGGCGAGTCCGACGCGAACGCGTCGGCTGGACCGAGGACCGAGAACTGGCCGCCCTCGGTGCTCGAGGCGAGCAGGTTCGTCAGCACCATCTGACCTTGCAGGATCGCGACCGCCGGGACGCGCCCGATGACCTTGTCGGGTGTCGAGGCGATGCCTTGCGCGTTGGTGTCATCGAGGGGGATCTCGCGGACGGTCACGTCGGCCGCTTCGATGATCTTGCGGGCCGGGATGGTCTGCACCGCCACCACGACGGCGACCCGCTGCAGACCCGCCTGGCCGGCCTGTTGCTGTGCCTGGTTGATCAAGAAGAAGGCTGCGCCGCCGGCAGCGGCCGCGAGGACGATGCCGATGACGACGATCCACCGACCCCGACGGCTGGGGTCCTTGTATTCCATCTCCACGTGGGTGCCTCCGAATTGGGTTGGTGCCGTGCCCGCCCGGCTAGTTCCAGGGCACGAGTCGCGCCACCTGACCGCGGCGCAACGCGGGATCGTTCATGTCGGCGTACACCCCCGAGATTGCGTAGCCGTAGACGGCGTTGCTGTCCAACGATGTGATCCGGAAGGTGGTGAAGCCGAGGATGTCGACGTATTCGTTGGTGGTGCTGGCGGTCGCGATCGCGACGGTGATCGGCACCATCCGGGTGACCGGTTGGCCGGCCGAGTTCGTGCCAGTCACGCGGAGCGTCAGCGAGTACACGCCCGGGCCGAGCGTGCCGCCGTTGACCGACACCGTGGCCGCCTGGGACGTGCCCTTGTTGAGCGTGATCGTCGATGGACTGACCGAGACAGAGCCGATGCCAGTCGGTAGACTGCCCGGGACCGGGGCATCCGGGCCGCCCTCGACACTCAGCGAGACTGTGTCCCCGAAGTAGGTGCCGTTGGTGTTGGGCGTGCTCACGGTCACAGCGGTCGTACCGGTCCCGCCGGTCGAGGGGATAAGCACGGCCGCGCCCCCGCTCGTGGAGAAATCGCGGTTGACGCTCCCGATCGAGATCCCGACCGGATAGAAGTGGTCGAGGAGGACCGGACTTGAGGAATGGCCCTGGACCCAGACCGTGTACACGCCCTGCGGGGCACCGGTCGTCTCGAACGTCGCCCAGGTGACGGTCCCGTCCGGCGTCAGCGGACTCGGGCTGAACGTCATAGGCGTCAGCGTCGTGCCCCACGGGTGGGTCGGGTCGCCCCAATCCGGGAACGCGCTCGTCGACACGACCCCCGTGAAGGAGGCGTTCTTCGTCACGCTCATGGTGATCGTGTTGTCACGGTTCTGGTTCGTGTTGATCGTGGCCGTGCTCGGCACGGTGTAGCTGAAGTCCGGGATGCTCGAGACCGTGCCCGAGTACACGGCCGCGAGGATCTCGGCCCCGGGGTCATAACGCGCGTTGATGGCGTCCACGACGACGCCCGACGAGTTGCCGTCTATGATCCCGACCTGGTCGTTGGGATCAGGCGGGGTGACAACGACCGGGAAGTCGGGACCCGGGTAGCCGGTCGCGACCCAGCCCGCCTCCATGGCCTTGAGCGTGTTCGCGTTCGTCCCGGCAGTGACGCCGTTGTAGAAGACGTTCGAGGGTGGCGTCTGGTACTGGAAGTTGCGGATGTCAAGCGCGACGAAACCGCGGAAGCTCGCCGCGTTCGAAGGCGATGCACCCTGCCCGACCAACGCGATGATCGGCCCGTGGTTCACGGGGTCGTCGTCCGGCGTCGTGGCATTGAACGCCGATCCCGGGTTCGGGGTCGAGCGGAGCGAGGCGTCGGTCGTGCTCCCGAGACACGAGGTGTTCGCCGTCGCGACGAGGTCCTGGAAGTGGTTGATGTTCCCGTCGCAGGGCGCGACGGCCCCACCGAATGGTCCGGGAGCGTTGATGTAGTGGCGCACCGCGATCGGCAGCAGATCGCCTTTCGTCTTGACCAACGCCCTGCCGCCGACGACTGCCGAGTTCAGACCGACGACCCGCCCGAATGTGTAGCTGACGTCGCTCCTGATCGCGACGCGGACATCGCCACCGGAGATAAGGATGCCGCTCGACAAGTACGACGGATCGCCACTGTGGCCAGCCTCGTACTGCGGCGAGAGGGCGACCGACGCGACCGTCCCGGTCGGGCTGGCCAGGAGATTGCGCGCCAGGACGTCGCGACCCTCGGCCTCCGCGTCGGTCGTCGACTCGCCCCGGATCAATGCATTGGCCACCGCGAGCGCGCCGGCGTCAGCGGCGTTCTGGAGGAAGCGCTTCTCGCTGTAGAACCGCCCGAGGTCGAACGCCAGGCCGGCGGCGGCCATGATGCCGACGAGCGCCATCGCGAAGAGGACGAGGATCTGGCCCTGGGCAGGACGTCGACCCCGACGTCGGGCGTGGCCGTGGTCGCGTCGAGCCGTCGCCATCAGTTCGCGACCATCGTCACTTCTGACGTCAGCCCGAGCCGACCGTTCATGTCTTTTGGCAGGAACTGCGGGATGATCGGGATGACCAGGTCTTGGTGGTAGGTGGCGCGGACGGTGATCTGCTGCCCCACCCGCGCATCGGTATCCAATGTTCCGCTCGGGAGCACATAGGTAACGACGAGATCACCGTTCGTGAACGTGTCGCCGCTCTGGGTCCAGGTCGAGCCCGTCGCGAAGTTCGGCGACGTCTTGGCGAGCAGGTTCATCGAGGCCAGCAGCGAGGTCTTGATGAAGTCGTTCCTGGCGAGATCGTTCTGGGCCTTCGAACCGGCCGCGTCGTACACGTAGACGGTCCCGTTGCGCGCGCCCTCACGCGTGGCGTTGGTGATCGTCACGTACGCGTTGAAGATGAAGCCGAACTGGATGATCGCCAGCAGGATCACGAACAGGGGCATCAGGACCAGGGCGAATTCGACCAGGCTCTGTCCTCGTTCGGAACGGCGGCGGATGGTCGGCATCGGCGACAGTGGCTCTCCAGTGTGGTGAAGCTGCGAGTGTCCGGCCGGGGGCATGGGACCCGGTATGACTCATTCGTCCCAAGACACCGGCCGAGAGGGGCATCGGTGGTGCGAACGTCCGTTCGGTAACGAGGGCGGTCCGGTGTAGACTTGACGGGTGCCCGACTTCGATCTCGTCGCCCCGTTCCAGCCCACGGGCGACCAGCCTGCGGCGATCGAGCGGCTGACCGACGGCCTCGCCAGCGGCCTGCGTAACCAGGTCCTGCTCGGCGCGACCGGCACCGGCAAGACGGCGACGCTGGCGTGGACGATCGCCAAGCACAACAAGCCGACGCTGGTCCTGGCCCACAACAAGACTCTCGCGGCCCAGCTGTACGCGGAATTCCGCGAGTTCTTCCCGAACAACGCCGTCGAATACTTCGTCAGTTACTTCGACTACTACCAGCCCGAGGCGTACCTGCCCCGGAGCGACACCTACATCGAGAAGGACTCGTCCCGGAACGACGAGATCGACCGACTGCGCCACGCCGCGACCCACGCGCTGTTCGAGCGGCGGGACGTGATCATCGTCGCGAGCGTGTCGTGCATCTACGGCCTGGGCGCGCCGGTCGATTACGGCGCGACCGTGCTCAAGCTTCGGGCCGGCGGCAAGTACCGACGCGACGCTGTGCTCCGCCACCTCGTCGACCTGCAGTACCAGCGCAACGACCAGGCGCTCGGCCGGGCGCGCTTCCGCGTCCGCGGCGACACGCTCGAACTGCAGCCCGCTTCGGAGGAGTTCGTCGTCCGCGTCGAGTTCTTCGGGGACGAGGTCGAGCGCATCACCGAACTCGACCCGCTCACCGGCGAGCTGCTCGCCGAGCGGCGCGAGACCAACGTCTTCCCGGCGACCCACTTCGTCACACCGGCCGACAAGTTGAAGGAGGCGATCATCGACATCGACGCCGAGATGGAGGTCCGTGTCGGCGAGCTCGAGGCGGAGGGACGGGCGCTCGAGGCCGCCCGGCTGCGGCAGCGCACGACGTTCGACCTGGAGATGCTCCGGGAGCTGGGGTACTGCACGGGCGTGGAGAACTACTCGCGCCATCTGGCACGTCGCGAGGCCGGGTCCCGGCCATGGACGCTGCTCGACTACTTCCCGCCCGACTGGCTACTCGTCGTCGACGAGTCGCACATGACGGTCCCCCAGGTCGTGGGGATGTACAAGAACGACCGGACCCGCAAGGAGATCCTGGTCGACTTCGGGTTCCGGCTGCCGTCGGCGCTGGACAACCGGCCGCTGACGTTCGAGGAGTTCGAGGCGTCGGTGAACCAGGCCGTGTACATGAGCGCGACGCCGGGGCCGTACGAGCTGGAGCGCAGCCAGGGCCAGATCATCCAGCAGCTCATCCGCCCGACCGGCATCGTCGACCCGCCGGTGACCGTCCGACCGACCGAGGGTCAGATCGACGACCTGCTCGAAGAGATCCGGACTCGCGTCGAGCGGGGTGAGCGGGCCCTGGTCACGACGCTGACCAAGAAGATGGCCGAGGACCTCGCCGACTATCTCAAGGAGCTCGGCGTCAAGGTCCAGTACCTCCACAGCGAAGTCGACACCCTCGAGCGGGTCGCGATCCTGCGGGATCTCCGACTCGGCGTCTTCGACGTCCTGGTCGGGATCAACCTGCTGCGCGAGGGCATCGACCTGCCCGAGGTGACACTCGTGGCCATCCTCGACGCCGACAAGGAGGGTTTCCTGCGCTCGGCCTGGTCGCTAATCCAGATGATCGGGCGGGCGGCCCGCAACATCGGCGGCGAGGTGATCATGTACGCCGACAAGGTCACCGAATCGATGCAGGTGGCGATCGACGAGACCGACCGGCGACGGGTCGTCCAGGAGGCCTACAACGTCGAGAAGGGCATCGAGCCGACCACTATCGTCAAGGGCATCCACGACCTGAACCAGCGCCTGCGAGCCGTGGCCGAGTCCACGATCGTCTACACCTCGGAGCGCGAGGGTGGACGGCCGTTCGACGAGGCGGATCGCATGAAGGTCGAGGCGCTGGTTACAAGGATGGAGGCCGAGATGCGGGGCGCCGCCAAGGAGCTCGAGTTCGAGCGAGCGGCAGCCCTTCGTGACGAGATCCAGCAGATCCGACTCAGGGTCCTGGAGCAGGACGCCTCGGTGACGGTCGCACGAGCCGCGGAACGCGCCGCCGGTGAGGCGAGCTCCCGGGCGACCGGTCTGACCGGGGCCGCCGATCGGGCGCGCGGACGGCGCGCTGCCGAAGAGGCTGCCACTGCCGCACCCCTCATGGAAGTCACCAGCGTGACGGTCCTGCCCGCGGAGGAGGAACCGGCCGACACGCTCGACGGCGAGCCCGGGAGCGACGGCACCGCGTCCGACTGGTTGCCGGGCATTCGCGACGAGCACGAGGACGAGGGCGGCTGGCAGGCGCGCTGGCTCGACCGGCCGACCTGGGACCGCACGGTCACGCCGAACATCCGCAAGCGCACCGGTCAGCGTCCCGTTCGAACCGGACGTCGGCGCGGCTAGGCCTTCGGTGTCCGCGCGCACCGCTTCGTTTCAGTCGGGACGTTCGTGGGCGCGAATCGTGATGCCGTTAGGACGACTTCGGTTTAGTTTGGTGGAGTGATGCTGCGATTCGCCACTCTGATCGTGGCGCAGGCCTTCGATTTCGCGACCTTTCACAGGATGGTGGGCACGTGGGGCGTGGCCGCCGAGGCGAATCCGCTCGTCCAGGGCCTGTTCCTGAGCTTCGGGACGCCGGCGGTGGTCATCGCGAAGGTCGCGCTGGTGACGCTGATCATCTCACTGGGCGTCGCGGCCGCCGTGCGCGGCGGCAAGGGTCGCTGGGCAGCGATCGGCGGTCTGCCGCTGGCCCTCGGGATCGCGGCCGGGCTCATCGGCGGGATCACGAACGCGGCGGTGCTGCTGCCATAACGGTCGGTCGGCGGACGACGCAGGGTCGTGGGCGCCGCACACGAACACCTGTTCCAAATGCCCATCATCGGCTAGACTTCGTTCGTGCCCCAGGATCAGCTCGTCGTGCGCGGTGCGCGCGAGCACAACCTCAAGGACGTCACGGTCGCATTCCCGCGCGACCGCCTCGTCGTGATCACGGGCCTCAGCGGCTCAGGCAAGTCGAGCCTGGCCTTCGACACCATCTACGCGGAGGGTCAGCGCCGGTACGTCGAGAGCCTCAGCGCGTATGCCCGGCAGTTCCTCGGCCAGATGGAGAAGCCGGACGTCGACCAGATCGATGGTCTGTCCCCGGCCATCTCGATCGACCAGAAGGGCGCGAGCCGCAACCCGCGGTCGACCGTCGGGACCGTCACGGAGATCTACGACCATCTGCGGCTCCTGTTTGCCCGGATCGGCATCCCGCATTGCCCGAACGGGCACGCCATCGAGCGCCAGAGCGTCCAGCAGATCGTCGACCAGGTGCTGGCTCTCCCGGAAGGTACCCGGCTGCTCGTCCTCGGGCCGCTCATCAAGGACCGCAAGACCGAAGGCGACCGGATCATCGACGCGGCCCGGCGGCAGGGCTTCGTCCGTGTCCGCGTCGATGGGGAGCAGTACGACATCGCCGATGCCCCGTCGCTCGACAAGTACAAGCGCCATTCGATCGAGGTGATCGTCGATCGTTACATCGTCCGCCACGCCGAGGCGCCTGAGGGCGCGAAGCGAGGCGCCGACGGCCGACCGATCGATCCCGAGACGGGCCAGATCATCCCCGACCCGGATGCGTCCCGGCTGGCCGACTCGATCGAGACTGCCCTCCGTCTCGGCGAAGGCGTCGTGCTGATCGCTCCCTCGCCGCGCGACGACGAGCCGCCGGCGTTCGAGGAGCGCCGCTACAGCGAGAAATACAGTTGCCCGTACGACGGCTTCACGATCGATGAGCTCGAGCCGCGCTCGTTCTCGTTCAACTCGCCCCACGGCGCGTGCCCGTCGTGCGCCGGTCTCGGGACGAAGCTCGAGATCGATCCTGCGCTGCTGATACCGAACCCGGAGAAGAGCCTGGCGAAGGGGGCGCTCGGGGTCGGGGGGCTGCTGTCGACCGACGCGTCGTGGCGGATGAAGATCCTCGAGGCCGTGTGTCAGGCGCACGGTTGGGACTTCAACGCGCCGGTCAAGAAGCTCCCGAAAGAGGCGCTCGACTACCTGCTGTACGCCAAGCGTGACCAGGAACGCGTGCTCGTCCGCTACAAGCACGAGCGCGGCGAGAGCACGTACAAGGCCAACGTCGAGGGAATCATCTCGAACCTCGAACGCCGCTACCGCGAGACCGAGTCCGACTACATCAAGGCCGAGATCGAGAAGTTCATGGTCACCAAGCCGTGCCCGACATGCGGCGGGAAGCGGCTGCGACCCGAGATCCTGGCGGTCACCATCGGCGACAGGAACATCTGGGACGTCGCGACGATGTCGATCACGGACGCGCTGCGCTGGGCCGGCGGGCTGGCGGCGCAACTGAACGACCGGGAGCGCGCGATCGCCTACCAGGTCGTCAAGGAGATCGTCGCCCGCCTCGGGTTCCTGGTCGATGTCGGGCTCGACTACCTGACACTCGATCGGACCAGCGTGACGCTGTCCGGCGGCGAGGCCCAGCGGATCCGTCTCGCGACGCAGATCGGGACGACCCTGATGGGCGTCTTGTACATCCTCGACGAGCCATCGATCGGGCTCCACCAGCGTGACAACGCGAAGCTCATCGCGACGCTGACCCGCCTGCGCGACCTCGGCAATACGGTCCTGGTCGTCGAGCACGACGAGGAGACCATCCGCACGGCGGACTACGTGATCGATCTGGGTCCGGGAGCCGGCGAGCACGGCGGCGAAGTGATCTTTCAGGGACCTCCGGCGGAGTTGCTGAACGACGGGCACGGATCGCTGACCG
>DASTIG010000017.1:0-10112 GCA_035717785.1 Candidatus Limnocylindrales bacterium | reverse complement strand
ACCTTCACCCCATCGGCCGACGCCCAGGTCCGATCGAGCACGACCACCACCAACTTCGGGACGCTGACGACGATCCGGATCGGCGGCGAGGGCACGACGACGATCTATCGCACCTACCTCACGTTCAATGTGACCGGCCTGACGGGCTCGGTCACGGCGGTCAAGCTGCGTCTCTTCGCGACCGACGCCAGCCCCAACATCGTGCACGTGTTGCCGGTCGCAGATACGAGCTGGATCGAGAGCGGCGCGGGCGGCATCACCTGGGACAACCGGCCGGCGATGGGCTCCCCGGAGGCCGGCTCAGGGCCTGTCCCGACGCTCACCGCGTACAACGACATCACCCTCAGCCCGAGCTCGGTGAGCGGCAACGGGGTGGTCAGCTTCGGGCTCACCATCGACGGCACCAACAGCGCCATCTTCAGCAGCAAGGAAGGCGCCAACGCTCCGCAGCTGGTGGTGACGCAGAGCTGACGAGCGACACGACCGACGTCATCCGGACGACACGACCGGTCGACGGACAATCGCTAGGATGGCGCCGTGCAAGGCATCGAGCTGATCCTGCTGTCCGTGGGCGTCCTCGTCGGGGTCGCGTACGTGGCCACCCAGTTCGCTCGCAGCGGCGTATCGGATCATCCGGTCGGGCGTCTGTTGCTGGGCGTGGTCCCCGCGGTGATCGCTGTGGGCTTGGTCCTGATCGAGCGCCTCGATGTCGTCCCCGACGACCTCGAGCAACCGATCTCGATCTCGGCCGTCGTGCTGATCAGCCTGGGCCTGCTCCTTGTCACAAGCTACCGACTAGCCCGCCGGTAAGGCTGGCGCAGCCGGCCTTCCGTCCGCGACCGCGGGCGACCGCCGCCGGTGCCGCGTCGCACCATGGTCCTAGGCCTTCTGGTCCAGTCGCAGGCATGAACCGGTATCCTTGCCCGGATCAGCCCGGTATGGGTAGGGGTGTTCCCAAGGGGGTCGAGTGGAACTGACCGGCTACCTCGCGGTCGCGAGGCGGTGGTGGTGGACGTTACTCGTGGCGACCTGGGTCGCAGGCGTGTCCGGGTACGTCGTCGCGTCCCAGATCCCGCCGACCTACGAGGCGGAGACGCAGCTGCTCGTCGGGCCGTTCAACACTGACCGCGAAACGCTGGTCGCTTCGGGCGACCTCGTCCAGACCTACTCGCAGCTGGTCACGACGACTCCCCTGCTCCAATCGGCGATCACGGAGGCGGGCGCTCAGCTGACCCCGGCCGATCTCAGCCTGGCCACTCGCGTCACGGCCAACGACACGACGCGGTTCCTGTCGATCCGCGTGCAGGACACGAGCCCCCTGATGGCCGCGACGCTGGCCAACAAGCTCGCAGAAGAACTCACCCAGCTCGCCTCCGCCGGTACGAACCGGCCCGAGGGTCAGGTCCAGATCGTCGACGCCGCCGTCCCTCCGACCGATCCGATCGCGCCACAGAAGTCGCTCATCGTCGGGCTGGCCGCGCTCGCGGCGCTCATCGGCGCGATGGTCCTGGTCATGCTTCTCGAGTACCTGAGCGCCGCCGTCCGGTCGGAGGATGAGCTTGGGCGGCTCTCGGGGCTGCCGTTCCTCGGTCGTCTCGACATCTCACGGTCATTGCCCGGCGAACGCGGCCTCATCGATCAGGCCCCGGACTCCGCCGCCGCGGCGGCGTATCGGCTCGTGCTCGCGAAAGCCGCCTTCCGTGAGGCCGGCGGGCCGGCTCGCTCGATCGTCGTCGTCGGCACCGGGTCCGACGGTGCGAGCAGCCAGATCGCCGCGAACCTCGCCGCCATCACGGCCCGCAGCGGCCGCCAGGTCGTGCTCGTCGATCACGACTCGAGCGACTGGTCGGTGACCCGTATCTTCGGGCTGTACGACCGAAGCGGTGTCACCGATCTCATCGACGCCTCGCCGGCCGATGTCTCCAGCCGACTCGTCCGAGTCTCGTCGACGATGCGCGTCCTCCCGCACGGCATCTCGAAGGAGCCCGACACGATCGACCCGGATCGGGCGGCTGCGGTCATCGCCGCTCTGGTCGACCAGGCCGACGTCGTGATGATCAACGCCGGCGCCCTGCACCTGTCGGCCGGGGCACTCGCCTGGGCCCAGGCCGCCGATGCTGCGATCCTGGTCGCGGTCCGCGACCAGGCCCGGCGCGACGACGTCGAGTACGCCGCCGAGAGCCTGCGCCTCGTCAACGTCGAGGTCGCGGGGACGGTGCTGGCGGAACGGAAGCGCGGCATCCGCCGCGGCCGCGCTCGTCCCGAGACGCCGGAGCTCCCCCGACCCACGCCCCGCGGGACGCAGCGTGAGTCGGTTCGCGAGCCGATCCGTCAACCGTTCAGCCCAGTCCGCCTCGAACCCGCCACGGCACAGGTCCGTGACGTGTACCGGGAACCGCTGCGCGAGGTCAGTTACGAACCACCACGGGAGCTTCGCCCGGAGCCCGTCCCTCAGCCGCTCCGCGAGCCTGTGATCCGCGAGGTCGAACCCGAGCCGATCGTGCAGTCGGAACCGGAGCCGGTCCGCGAGGTCGAACCCGAGCCGATCAAGACCCCGACCCGCCGCAGCTCCCGGCGGCGGCGGAGCAACCCCAGCCCGAACGCCTGACGGGCGACCGTCGGACTGCGCGATGCACATCCTGGTCACAGGTGGAGCCGGGTACATCGGTTCGCTGACAGCGCGCCACCTCGCCGATGCGGGGCACAGCGTCGTCGTGATCGATGACCTGCGGAGCGGACATCCCGCGGCGATCGAGCCGCTGCCGCTCGTCGTGGGCGACGTGCGCGACACAGACCTCGTGGCGTCCGCGATCGACCGTCATGGGATCGATGCAGTCGTGCATTTCGCGGCGCTCAAATCCGTCGAGGATTCCGTCACCGACCCAGGCTCCTATTTCGACGACAACGTCGGGGGGACCCTCAGCGTCCTTCGCGCGATGACCCGCACCGGAGTGCGCCGCTTCGTCTTCTCATCGTCGTGCGCCGTGTACGGCACGCCGGACGTCTCCCCGGTCGATGAGTCGGCGGCCATCCGGCCGATGAATCCGTACGGGGAGAGCAAGGCGATCTCGGAGCGGCTGCTGCCGTGGTTCGGGTCGTCGCACGGCATCCGCAGCGCCATCCTGCGCTACTTCAACGCTGCGGGCGCCGCAGAGGACGGCTCGCAGGGTGAGGACTGGCACGAGGCCCAGAACCTGATCCCGGTCGTGCTCAAGACCGCCGCGGGGCAACGATCCGTCGTGCGCATCTTCGGCACGGACCATCCGACGCGTGATGGCACGGCCATCCGGGACTACATCCACGTCCTCGATCTCGCTGCGGCACATCGCTGTGCCCTCGAGGCGATCGACACGCGGGATGGTTCCCTGACGGTGAACGTCGGGACGGGGGTCGGGGCGTCGGTGCTGGAGGTCCTCGATGCCGCCCGGCGCATCACGGGTCGGGAGATCCGGACGGAGGCGGCCCCGCGCCGGGAGGGCGATCCATCGGCCATCTGGGCCGACACGTTGCGGGCCGAGGAACTGCTCGGCTGGCGAGCGACGCGTTCACTCGACGACATCGTCGGCTCCGCGTGGCTGTGGCACAGCCGCAACCCGGAGGGGTACCGAGGCGATTCGAGTGCGATCCCCGGGCCGACCGAGGTGGCGGGGTGATCGCCGGGGATGGACTCACCGTTGCCTATGTCATGTCGCGGTTCCCCAAGCTGACCGAGACATTCATCCTCGCCGAGCTCGAGGCCATGGACCGGGCCGGCGTTCGCATCGAGCTCCACCCGCTGCTGCGCCAGACCGGCGAGCCCATCCAGCCGGCGGCCGAGCGCTGGGTCGAGCGTGCCCATTACCTCCCATTCCTCTCGCCCGCGATCCTGCGAGGTCAGCTCGCGTTCCTGCGCGACCGAGGCAGGCGTCGACGCTATCTGCGTGCATTCGCCGACATGATCCGCGGAACGTGGCGCAGCCCGAACTTCCTCCTGGGCGGGCTCGGGATCTTCCCGAAGGTCGCTCACATGTCGTTGGCGATGCGCGACGAGCGGGTCGACCACGTCCATTGCCACTTCGCGAACCACCCGGCGCTCGCCGGCTGGCTCGTGCACCGGCTAACCGGGATCCCGTACAGCTTCACGGCGCACGGTTCGGACCTGCACGTCGACCGGACCATGCTGGCCACCAAGGTCGCAGAGGCCGCGTTCGTCGTCACGATCTCGGCGGACAACCGCGCGGTCATCGAGGCGACCGCAGGGGATGCGTCGTCCGACAAGGTCGAGGTGATCCATTGTGGCGTCGACCCCGACGCGTTCCCCGTGTCCGATCGCGTCGCTGGGGGACCGCTGCGGATCGTCGCGGTCGGCACTCTCCACGAGGTCAAGGGCCAGGTGCACTTGGTCGAGGCCTGCCGGCGGCTCGCCGAGCGGAACGTGGCGTTCACCTGCCGCTTCATCGGCGAGGGACCCGATCGGGAGGCCCTGGCGCGACGGATCGATCAATACGCGCTGGGCGACCAGGTCACGCTCGCCGGCCGGATGACGAGCGACGCAGTCGCCACGGAGCTTGCCCAGTCGGACGTCCTCGCGGCCCCGAGCGTGCCGACGAGCGGCGGCAAGCGCGAGGGGATCCCGGTCGTCCTGATGGAGGCGATGGCAGCCGGCCTGCCGGTCGTGGCGAGCCGCCTGTCGGGAATCCCGGAGCTCGTAACAGACGAGGTCAGTGGGCTGCTCGTACCACCCGGCGACGACGACGCCCTTGCCGATGCCCTCGAGCGCCTCGCCGGCGACCCGGCACTCCGGGCACGCCTCGGTGCGGCCGGACGGGAGACCGTGCTCCGCGACTTCGACGTCGACCGCAACGCCGCGACCCTGGCCTCGCGGATCCAGGCGACTCTCGCCGCGCGGCGGGAGAGGCAGGCGTCGAACAGCGAGCGAGCCACGACAGCCGCCGGTGCACCGGAGCCGGTTGCGTGATGGCAGCCCTGTTCTGGGCGGCGGTCGGCCTGGTCGTCTACACATACGTCGGCTTCCCGCTGCTCGTGCTCACCCGGGCGAGGCTCCGGCCGCGACCGCACCGCGCCGCCGACATCACACCGACCGTGAGCGTGGTCATCGCCGCCCACGACGAGGCCGCGTCGATCGGACCACGGGTCGACAACCTGCTCGCGGTCGAGTATCCGGCCAACAAGCTCGAGATCGTCATCGCATCCGACGGGTCGACCGACGCGACCGTCGAACAGGCCAGCCGTCGGTCCGATCCGCAGGTGCGCGTCCTGGACCTGCCGCGTACCGGAAAGGCCACAGCGCTCAACACCGCCGTCGCGGCCTCGACCGGCGAGATCCTCGTCTTCTCGGATGCGAACACGGCCTATGCGCCCGACGCCATCCGCCAGCTCGTTCGATCCTTCGCGGACCCCGAGGTGGGAGGCGTGGCGGGCAACCAGGTCTACCTGCCGACCTCCGCGACGATGGGTCCAACAGACCCCACGACGGCAACGGCCGTCGGCGTCGGGGAGCGCAGCTACTGGGACCTCGATCGCCTGGTCAAGGACGCCGAGAGCCTGGGCGGCAGCGTGATCTCGGCCACCGGCGCGATCTACGCCCTCCGGCGTGAACTGTTCCAGGAGGTCCCCGACGGCGTCACCGACGACTTCGTCACCTCGGTCAGGGTCATCGCCGCAGGCCGACGGCTCGTCTTCGAACCAGGTGCGATCGCGAGGGAGCCCGTCGCCGGGTCGAGCGGGCGCGAATACCGTCGAAAGGTCCGGATCATGACCCGCGGCCTGCGGGGGGTCGCGGTCTCGCGCCACCTGCTCGATCCGCGCCGCTACGGCTTCTACGCGCTGCAGCTGCTCACGCACAAGGTCCTTCGTCGCCTGATGGCGATCCCGCTGCTGGTCATCGCGGTCACCAGCGCCGCGCTCTGGGACGCCGGCCCGATCTACCGGCTGGCAGTCCTCGGTCAGGGTTTGGTCTACGGCCTTGGCGGTATCGGTCTCGCGCTCCGCGACCGGCGTGCCGGTCGCCGCCCATGGTTCGCGATCCCCGCGTTCTTCGTGCTCGTCAACGTCGCCTCGCTCCACGCCCTATGGAACCTGATCTCCGGCCGGCGGATCGACCGCTGGCAGCCGGCGCGACGGGCGGATACCTCCGGGGAGCCCGGGGCCTCGCAGCTGGACGCTCCGACATGAGCGCCCCCGGCACCACGATCCGTCCCGCCGGTCCGCCCCCGGCTCGACGCGCCCCGGCCGACCGCTCCGCCGTGGCGATGGCGGTGCTCATCATCATGGGCGCGCTGGCTGCGGGGATCCTCGCCGCGGACGCTCCACTGCTGACGGTCGCGGGTGCCAGCGCGCTGATGCTCGGGATCGCCATCATCCTGCGACCGGACATCGCGACGCTGACGACCATCGCGATCCTCTATACGAATGCGGCTGTCGTCGCCGTCCGGTTCCACGGCGTCCCGCTGTTCGTCGGGGCGTTCGTACCGCTCCTGCTCGTCGTGCCGCTGGCCCGCGATCTCGTCGTCCGTCGGCTGCCTGTCGTGGCGCCTCCGATGCTGGGCTGGATGGTCGTGCTGCTGTTCATCCATCTGCTCTCGGCGCTGTTCTCGAGCGACACCTCCCTCTCGTGGGACGCCGTCGTCGTCTTCCTCGTCGAGGGGTTCGGCCTGTACTTCCTGCTCATCAACGTCATCAGGACACCGGAGATGCTGCGCTCGGTGACCTGGGTCCTCCTGATATCGGGCGCCCTGGTCAGCGTGCTGGCGGTCCACCAGGTCGTGACGTCGAACTACGACAGCAACTATCTCGGTTTCGCGCAGGCGGACTCGGCGATCCGCACGGGCGCGACCACGCTCGCCGGCGATGTGCTCCAACCCCGGATGGCCGGCCCGATCGGGGAGACGAACCGCTTCGCCCAGACGATGCTCATGCTGGTGCCGTTGGGCCTCTACCGCATGATCGGCGAACGATCGACGTCGCTCCGGGTCATCGCCGGGCTCATGACGCTGGCGATCACGCTCGGCGTCGTGCTGTCGTTCTCACGGGGTGGGGCGGTCGGTCTGGCCGCGCTCGTGGTGGCGCTCATGGTGCTCCGCCTCGTCCGGGTGCGGAATGTGCTGGTGCTCGTGGTCGTGCTAGGACTCATCCTCGTGGCCTTCCCGCAGTACACGAACCGGCTGACCTCCCTCGCCGACCAGGGCGGGTTCGGGGACAGCACGTCGACAGCGGTCACCGACACGTCGTTGCTCAGCCGCGCGACGGAGACGCTGGCGGCCGCACTCGTGATCGTCGATCACCCCGTCCTCGGGGTCGGTCCCGACATGTTCCCGGTCTACTACGAGGAGTACGCCCAGGTCGTGGGGATCCTCATCCGGAACGATGCGGCCCGGGAGGCGCACAACCTCTATCTCGGCATCGGGGCCGAGCTGGGCATTCCCGGGCTCATCGTGTTCCTCATCATCGCATGGCTCACGGTCCGGATGATCCTGGCCGCGCGACGCGCCAGCCTCATACGACGCCCCGACCTCGAGCGCCTGACGACGCCGTATCTCCTTGCCCTGCTCACCTACTACGTGACTGGCCTGTTCCTGCACCTCTCCTTCGGCCGGTTCTACTGGCTGATGCTGGCCGTGGCCGGTGCCGCGGCGATCATCACGCTCCGTGAGACCGCCGCGGACAAGACCTCCGATCAGGGCGCCATCAGCCAGTCGGTGTAGCCGAAGTTCTTGCCCGTCCGCGCGGGGGCAGGCCCGCGATACGCGGTGCCGTAGCGCCGGTCGATCAGCCAGGGTTGCCACTCGTCGTCGCCCTCGGCGACCCAACCTGCGCGGCCGTACAGGAACCGGGTGGCGCGCAACAGCGCGCGGTCCGACCAGTTCCAGGCGTCGTAGCCCGCAACGCGAAGCAGCTCTGCCTGGAGCACAGCACCCTGGAGGCCTTCCCAGGCGTACCCGGTCGGGGACGGCGGCCAGGCGAAGGTGCCACCCCGCCGCATCTCCTCCGGCAAGGCGCCGTCGATGTCGATGCCGCTCTTCGTGCAGCCGGCCGGATTGATGCCCACCGGTTTGGCGGGATCGCACTGCCAGGACAGATCGCCGTAGATGAAGCCCGCGTGGGCAGTCCGGTCGCCGAGGTAGCCGCGGAACACCTGGGCGGTCCGGGCCATCTCGGCCGAGTCGTCGAGGTACGCGGCGATCGCGGCACGGGCCGCACCGGCGTGCGTGCCCCAGTTGTTCGGCCGTTGCTCATGCGTGTCACGCAGTGTCCTGCCGTCGAGCGTCGTCGAGAGCAGTGCCCGGAGCCATGGCCGGAACGCCGCGGTATCGAACGCCGGGTCCAGCGTGCGGAGTGAGATCAGGTCGGCAGAGATCACATAGGCGGGGAGGTTGCGACCCAACGCCAGGGTGCGGCCGCCTGCCTCGGTGCCGAGCGCTGATTTCAGGCCGGCCAGAACGCTGGTGCGGTAGCTCGCGACGCCTGTCCAGGCATAGACGAGAGCCTTGGCAAGCACTACCTGGTCGGTGTTGTCGTCCTGGTTCGAGATATTCGGGACCCCGAGCCCCACGTCGGCACGGGCCAACAGAGCGGTCCAGGCGGGACCGGACCTCGGCAGCCGTCCTATCTCGGACGCCGACATGAGGATGCCACTCCCGGGCTCGACGGCGACCGGGCCGGACGGCGCGATCGGCGTCGGCGTCGGCGTGGGCGTGGGCGTGGGCGACGCGGTGGGGGTCGGCGTGGGCGACGCGGTGGGGGTGGGCGACGCGGTGGGGGTGGCGGTCGGGCTCGGGGTTGGCGGGGCTGTCGGCGTGGGAGTCACGGCCGCAGGTGTCGGCGTCGGGGTCGCGGCAGCGGTCGGCGCCGCCGTTGGGGCAGCGGTCGGCACAGGAGTCGCCGTCGGAGCCGCTGTCGGCGCCGCCGTCGGCGCGGGTGTCGGAGTGGGGACGGGCGTGACGCGTGGTTTCGCGCGCGGTGTCGCGACCGGCGTCGGCGCCGGGGTCGGATCCGGCTTCTTGGCCGCGGCGACGATCTCGACAGCCAGCAACCCGCGTTCGACACCCTGGTCGTCCACGGCCCGCAGCTCATGCACACCCTGCTCGAGCGTCGGTGCCAGGCGGACCTTCACGGAAAACCGGCCATTGGCATTGGTGCGATAGGCGGCCAGCTCCGTCCCGTCGGGCCACACCAGGAGTCCCGACTCGCGGCTGTCGAACCCTATGCCCACGATCGCGATGGGCTGACCCACGGTCGGCGCGTCGGGCGTCACCTCGAGGCTGGGCGTTGCCGCCGCCGTCATCACGAACGGAAGGATCAGCGCAGGGATCAGCAGGATGATCGGCAGGGTCGCCAGGATGTCGCGATGCTTCGACCACCGGGACGGGGGCGGCGGTGGCTCCGGGTGCGAGAAGACCCAGTCCTTGCGATCGGCGATCCTGATGTTCCGCACGACGTCCTCCCTGCTCCGCGACTGCGTAGTCGGGGAGCGTCGGACGCCAGCACGGCCTGGGAACGGGTCAGCGTCCCAAGGCGCGGTGCGACTTCGGCAACCCGGCTACCTGGGATCGAGGCCCGTGGCTTTGCGGCCCCGCCTCGCGACGGGTGTGCCTGTTCGGTATCTGCGGCCCGGTGACGGCTTGGTATCCGCGACGGGACGGGGTTGGGGCGATCGTGCCCGTTGGGGGTCGTGCCACGATGCACCAGGGCGTCAGCCGGTGGCAATCGGACCATCGTCCGGGCGAGCCTCGGATCGGCCACATCCACGGCCGTGGAGCGAGTGCGCGGGCGCCACCCCCCCGTCGACTCGGGACCACCACGGACCGGACCAGACTGGACGGTCCGAAGGTACCGACTAGCTGCCGTACAGCCAGTCCGTAAAGCCGAAGATCCGTCCGATACCGGCCTGCTCGGTCGGGAGGTCGAGCCCGTAGCGCGCGTTGAGAAGCCACGGGACGTGGTGGCTCACGGCGGAGCGGTTCCAGGTCAGACCGCCCGCTTCGCCCGAGCGGGTGACGACATCGGCCGCCCGGCGGATGGCCGAGTCGGACCACGTCCAGACGTCGCCATAGCCATTGACCGTGAGCAGCTCGGCCTGGAACGAGAGCCCCTGCAGCGACTCGAGCGTGTAG
>DASTIG010000016.1:0-18040 GCA_035717785.1 Candidatus Limnocylindrales bacterium | reverse complement strand
GACCGAGTTGATGAAGCAGGCGCTGCACTGCGGCTTCTGCTCGATGCCGACGTTGAACCAGACCGGCGAGTTGAACGCCATCTTCTGGTGGACGAGCAGGTGGGTCAGCTCGGCCTGGAAGGTCTTGAGGTCCGCGTCGGTCGCGAAGTAGTGCTGCGTCTCCGCCCAGCCGGCGATCGTGTTGACGACACGGTCGATGAGCTGGCGGACGCTGGTCTCGCGCTCCGGGGTATCGAGGTGGCCGCGGAAGTACTTGCTGACCACGACGTTGGTGGCGAGCTGCGACCAGAAGTTCGGGACCTCGACGTTCTTCTGCTCGAAGACGCTCTTGCCGGTCTCGCTGGAGATCCCGGCGGTCCGGTACTCCCAGGTGATCTCGTCGTACGGGTGGATACCCGGGGTCGTCCAGCGGCGCTCGAACGTCAGGCCCTTGGTCGGCTTGGCGGCGGGATCGGTGCCATCGAAGCTGGCCCCATACGGACCGGCGTGGCGACGCGCTTCACCGCGTCCTGCCTCCACTCGTCGCTTCGAATCGACCGCGACCTGACTGCCGTTCGCTCGGGCCATCTGCTGTCTCCTCACCTCATCCCGCGGTAGCTGCCGCACCCTCGTCATCTGTCGTTCGTCGAGGATCCCTTGGGCGGCTCTCCGCTGCGTCGATAGGCCGGCGGGAGCCTCGGATCCGGGTGTTCTCAGGCGATGTTGCGACCCGTCTACGATACGCATCGAGTGGTCGAGCGTCAAGCCCTAAAACACAAGATGTAGTGGTCGTTCGTGCCGTCCAACCGCTAGATGTGGTGTTTCGGCGTTTCCACGCACGATCGCCGTTCGTCCACGTTCGACGGCCGTCTGTCCACGGTCAGGCGTGACCCTGTCCACCGTGCCTGGGTACCTTGTCCACGGGCTTTCCACCGTATCATAACCGAACAAGCGTGCGGTTTGCGCTAAAGACGCAGGCCCACGGGGCGCGGCGCCGAGAGTCCGCCAAATACTCGCCCGAGGAGTCTTCGGCGCGCAGTCGGGGCGTTAGGCCTGCCGGGAGGCGAGGCTCGTGTGTGAGTTGACCACTGCATGGGGCCGGCGCCGACGGTTTCGGAGTTGATCTGGCCACATTCGGCGCCCAAGACTCCGGGGGCGAGTAACTGGCGGATAAGCGCCTGTCCTCATCATCGGGCCGCATGGAGGATCTTCGGTTCGGAGCCACGATCAAGGCGGCGCGCGTGAAGCGCGGTTGGCGCCAGTCCGACCTGGCCGCGAGGGCCGGTGTCTCGCAGGCAACGGTGTGGCGCGTCGAGCGCGGTCACGTGCCGGAGATGACAGTCGCTGCGATCCGGAAGGTCGCCGCGGCGCTCGACGTGCGTGTCGAGCTCCTGCCTCGCGGCCGAGGCGCCGACCTCGATCGGCTCCTCAGCGCTCGCCACTCGGCGCTCCACGAGTCTGTCGCCCGAGCGCTAGCCCACGACTTCCCGGAGTGGCGGATGGCGTCCGAGGTCTCGTTCGCGATCCGGGGCGAGCGCGGGATCATCGATCTGCTGCTCTGGCACCCCGGCCGCCGGGCGCTCTTGATCATCGAGTTCAAGACGGAGCTCGTCGACGTCGGCGGCATGCTCGGCACGATGGATCGGCGGCGCGGGCTCGCGTCCGAGATCGCCGAACAGCGCGGCTGGCTCCCGAAGACGGTCTCGGCGTGGATCATCGTGGCGGAGTCCAGGACAAACCAGCGGCGGATCGCGGCACATCGCACGGTCCTTAGGAATGCCTACCCGGTGGACGGCCGACAGATGCGGAGGTGGTTGCGGGACCCGGTCGGGCCGATCGCCGCGTTGTCGATGTGGGCGGAGACGGCGCGAGGAGCGAGCGCTCCGGTCCGGCGAGTTCGGCGGGCAGAACCGAGCTCGTGATGGTGACCGGGTGGCCCGCCCGCGACGCGAGATACAGCAATAAGGCCGTCAAATACTCGCCCCGGGAGTCTTCGGCGCGCAGTCGGGGCATTCGTGGCTGGCAGGAGGCGTGACTCGTGCGTGAGTCAGGCTCCGGCAGGGCCCGTGAACGGTCGCTGGGGGTTCATTTCGCCAGATTCCGCGCCCAAGACTCCCGGGACGGGTATTTGTCGGTGTTTGAGGCCGCAGGCGCGCAGAGTTTGAGGCCGCTGCGGAGCCCCGATCAATCGAGGTGGAAGATCTCCTCGAGGCGTTGATGGAACCCCGTCGCGGGATCGGTCAGCGGGTCGATCAATGCCGCCATCTCGGCTTGCCAGCGGGCGTTCACCGGGCTGGCGGCCATCGATGCCCGGAACGCCGCGAAGTCGTCGACAACGAGGTAGGCGAACAGGTCGTCTCCCCGGATGAAGATCGAATAGTCGCGGCATCCAGCGGCCTTCAGCGCCGCGAGCATCTCCGGCCAGACCGCGGCGTGACGCCGGCGGTATTCGGCTTCCTGCCCCGGCAGAAGCCGCATCGTGAACCCCACGCGCTCCATCGATCCTCCTCCCGAATCGGTGAGCCCCGGAAGCGGACGCCTCCGGGGCTCGGGCTGCCGTTGGAGGACGGCAGACGACGAAGACGATCTAGAAGTTGAACTGGTCGATGTTCTCCGGGGTGAACTCGAAGGGCGGGCCGAGGATGACGACGCTCTTCTCCCCGATCGTGTAGGGCTGGTCGTTGTTGAGGCCCGGGACGCTGAACGTCTCGCCGGGCGCGCCGGTGATCTCCCCGGTGACGAGCTTCGCCGCGACGTAGTACGCGAGATAGCCAAGATCCGGGACGCTCCACAGGCCGAACTTCGGCGTCGTGCCGTCCTTGACGAAGGCCTTCATGTCGTTCGGCAGTCCGAGGCCGGTCACCTTGACCGCGCTACCCGCTTGCTTCACGACCTGCGCGGCCGCGAGGATGCCGACCGTCGTCGGCGCCACGATGACCTTCAGGTTCGGGTACTTCTGGAGCAGGCCGTTGGCCTCGGTGGTGCTCTTGGTGGCGTCGTCGTCGCCGTAGACGGTTTCGACGAGCTTGAGGTTCACGAACTTCGGATCCTTGAGTGCGGTCTCCATGTCGGCGATCCAGGCGTTCTGGTTCGTCGCCGTCGCGGTGGCCGACAGGATCGCGATCTCGCCGGTGCAGTCGGTCGCGAGGTCGCAGGCCCACTGGGCCATGGCTCCACCGATGAGGCTGAAGTCGGTTTGGTTGACGAAGACGTCGTAGGCGCCTTCGGCCGGGCTGGAGTCGTACCCGACGACCTTGATGCCGGCGTCCTTGGCAGCCTTCAGGGACGGTGCGACCTCGTCGGCGCCGGTGGCCGACACGACGATGGCGCTATAGCCCTGCGTGGTGGCGTCCTGGATGAACGGGATCTGCTCGGCCGCCGTGGAGCCTTGCGATCCGATCTGGGTGAACTTGCCGCCAAGCTCGGTTGCGGCCTTCTCGCCGCCCTCGGCGGCAGCGTCGAAGTACGGATTGTTGACGGCCTTGGGGATGAACACGATGTTGAGATCACCGGCCGCGGCACTCCCTCCGGCAGATGCCGCAGCGCTAGGCGCAACGGATGCCGCGGCGCTCGGCGCCGCGCTCGAGCCCGGGCTCGAGCACGCAGCGGCGAGCAATGCCGCTGCGGAGACCAGGGCCATGACGCGCCCGATTCGTTTCGATGTCACTGGATGACCTCCTCTGTCATGGGCTGACGACTTCACCAGGGCCGACCGAGCCGGCCGACGTGCGTCGGCCTCCGCGAGCTCGGTCCATTGCTGACTTGGCCTGATGAGCAAGGTTGGGGATGACCACCGAGATGATCAGGAGCAAGCCCACGGAGATGCTCTGGATCTCGGCCGAGATGTTCGTCAGGCGCAGGACGTTGCCCAGGATCGCGAGGACCAGCGCGGCCAGCGCGACGCCGGGGATCGTGCCCCGACCGCCGAAGATGTTTACGCCGCCCAGCAGGACGACCGTGACCACGGTCAGGGTCATGCCCTGCCCGATATCCGCCCGGGCGCTGGCGAAGCGGGCGGTCAGGATGACCCCCGCGAGCGCCGACACCACGCCGGACAGGACGAACAACCACAGTTTGATGCGCGCCACCCGGACCCCCGAGTACCGCGCAGCGGCGGCGTTCTTGCCGACCGCGTAGATCTGGCGCCCGATCCAGGTCCCGTGCAGAACGATGCCCAGGACGAGGGCGAGACCGAGGAATATGAGGAAGGGCCACGGGATCGGCGTGCCGGGTACGGTGCCGAAGCCGAAGGACGTGAACGATTCGGGGAAGCCGGTCACGCCCTTGGGTCCCAGGATCCCGAGCGCGAGACCACGGAACAACGCAAGCGTGCCCAGAGTGACGACCAGCGACGGAAGCCCGAAGCGCGTCACCAGCAGGCCGTTGAGAAGGCCGCCGAGAGCGCCGACGAGAAGCACGGCAGGGATCCCGACCTCGAGCGGGATGCCCGCCGCGAACAGGAATCCGAGCAGGGCGCAGGACAGGCCCGCCATCGATTCGACGGAGAGGTCGATCTCGCCGGCGATGATGATCAGGGTCATCGCCAGGGCGATGATCGCGACCTCGATAACGGCGGTGACCAGGTTCGTGAAGTTGCGCGGGGTCAGGAACACGGGCGAGACCGTCGTGCCGACCCAGATCAGCCCGAGGACGAGCACGATCAGCAGCGTCTCCCACCGGACGAACGAGCTCAGGACCGTGCGCCCGCGGGCGCTCACAGAGGTGGTCACCGCGGTGGTCATCGGGCACGCGACCGCGCGGTCGAGCGCTGGAGCCGGCGCAGAAGGTATCCGTCGAGAGCGACCGCGGCGAGGATCACCACGCCGTAGATCGCCAGCAGCCAGAACTGGGAAAAGCGCAGCAGGACGAGGGAGTTGGAGATGAAGCCCAGGAAGAGCGCGCCAAGTCCCGCCCCGACGACCGTGCCGGACCCGCCGAAGATGGCGACCCCGCCGACGACCACCGCGGCCACGACCTGGAGCGTCACGCCGGTCGCGGAGGTCGCGTTGATCGTCCCGAACTCCATGCCCCACAGGACCCCGGCCAGGCCGGCCAGCAGCCCACACGCCGAGAAGGCGACGAAGGTGACGAGGCCCGCCCGGATGCCGAGGATCTCGGCGGCCTCCGGGTTGCTGCCGACCGCATAGATCTGTCGGCCGAAACGCGTCTGTCGAAGGACGATCGCGGCGACCACCACGATGATCAGCGCGATCACGAAGAAGAGCGGGATCCCGAACACGTTTGCCCGCGCAAGGGCCGTGTAGCCCTCCGGGAGGTCCGTCAGCGTGACCTGCTTGCCGCCCGCGAGCAGGAAGACGATGCCCCGGTAGATGGACAGCGTGCCCAAGGTGGCGACGATCGCCGGTACCCGGAGCGCACCGACAACGATCCCATTGATCATGCCGAGGATCAGTCCGAGGAGGAGACCGGCGGCGATCGCCACGGGCATGTCGAGCAGCCGTTGCGCGAGCACATCGGCCACGACGAAAGCGACGAGACCCATCGTCGACTCGACCGAAAGATCGACGTTGCGCGTCAGCACGACCAGTGCCTGTCCGACCGCGGCGACCCCGATGATCGACGCCAGTACGGTGACCTGGGTCAGGTTCGAGATCGACAGGAACTGCGGCGCCTGGATGGCGACGAACGCGCCGAGCACGAGCATGACGACGAGCAGGCTCAGCTCGCGCTGGCGTGCGACGACCGCGAGGATGCCACCGAGCGGCCCGGAGGGTGGCGCCGGCGCGGCCATGGCGACCTCAGACATGGACGCCGTCCGCCACGGTGTCCGCCGCCTGCCCCGTCGCTGCGAACATGACGGACTCCTCGGTCGCGTCGGCGCGGCCGATTTCCGCTGTGATCGCCCCCTCGTGCATGACGAGGATCCGATCGGACATGGCGAGGACTTCGGGCAGGTCGCTGGAGATGAGGATGATGGCCAGGCCCGACGCGGCCAGTTCCGAGATGATCCGATGGACCTCGACCTTTGCCCCGATATCGATGCCGCGCGTCGGCTCGTCGAGGATGAGCACCCGGGGCTCGGTGGCGAGCCACTTGGCCAGGACGACCTTCTGCTGGTTGCCGCCTGACAGCGCAGCGACGAGCTGATCCACCCCGGTCGTCCGGATCTGCAGCTGGTCGGCGTAGCGGCGGGCGATGGCTCGCTCCGCGGATCCCCGCACGAACAGGCGAGGGAACAGCCGCGTCAGGATCGGCAGGGTCACGTTGGAGGCGATCGAGAAGTCGAGGACGAGGCCGTCCTGGTGACGGTCCTCGGGCACGTAGGCGATGCCCGCCGCCAGCGCCGACGAAGGGTTGGCGAACGCGACGCTCTTCCCCCTCAGGAGGACTTCACCGCTCTCGGCGCGGTCGATCCCGAACAGGACGCGCGCGACCTCCGTCCGCCCGGCCCCGACCAGGCCGGCCAGCCCGACGATCTCGCCGGCACGCACGCTGAACGAGACATCGCGGAAGCTCTCGCCACGCGTCAACCGGCGCAGCTCCAGCAGGACGTCGCCGACCGGCGACTCGACCTTGGGGAAGAGCGAAACCGCCCGACCCACCATGTGGCGTACAAGGTCGGCCGTCGTGAGCCCGGCCGTGGGAGCCGTGACGACGTGGCGCCCGTCCCGGAACACCGTCGCCCGGTCGCACAGGTCGAAGACCTCCTCGAGCCGGTGGCTGACGAACAGGACGGCGACCCCGCGATCGCGGGTCTGGCGGACGATCGTGAAGAGGCGCTCGACCTCATGGGCGGACAGCGAGGCGGTGGGCTCGTCGAGGATGAGGACGCGCGCCTCGATCGACAGCGCCTTGGCGATCTCGATGAGCTGCTGGTCGGCCATCGACAGCCCGCGGACGATAGCACCGGTGTCCATCCGGACCCCTAGGCCATCGAAGATGCGCGCCGCGGCTCGCCGCATCTCGCGCCAGTCGATGGACCCAAGGGCGGCGACCGGCGCGTGGGCCATGAAGACGTTCTCGGCAACGCTCAGGTCGGGGAAGAGGCGCGGCTCCTGGTGGACGACGGCGATGCCCAGCGATCGGGCGTGTGCCGGACCATGGAGCGCGATCTCCTCGCCGTCGAGCCAGATCGACCCGGAGTCCGGCTGATAAACGCCGGCCAGGATCTTGACGAGGGTGCTCTTGCCGGCGCCGTTCTCGCCGACCAGGGCGTGGATCTCGCCAGCCCGGAGCTCGAGCGAGACGTCGTCGAGCGCCTGCGTCGCAACGAAGCGCTTCGAGATGCCGCGGAGTTCCGCGCGCGCCGGCGTCGCCGTCTCCGGCGCGGTCGCGATCACGGTCACGGTCGCCTGCTCATCGGCGACCGAGCCGGAGCGCCGTCGGCCGCGGCCGACGAATCGATCAGCCGGACGTCGATGCGGCGCTCGCGGAGCCCGGCGACCATCGTGTCGGGCGAGCGCTCGTCGGTCAGGACGATGTCGATCTGGTCGGTCGGGCAGAACGTCGCGAACGCCGCGCGCTCCCATTTCGTGCTGTCGACGATGGCGATGACCTCACGCGCGGCGGTGACCATCGAGCGCTTGATCTGCGCTTCCTCATCGGTCGCATCGCTCAGGCCCGACTCGAGCGTGAAGCCGGCGGCGCCGAGGAAGGCCTTCTGGACGTTGATCCGGCTGAAGAGACCGTCGCCCAACTGACCGACGACCGACAAGGCCTCCCAGCGGACCCGGCCGCCGAGCATCAGGACGGTGATCCCGGGATGGCCGGCGAGTTCGGAGGCGATCCGCAGCCCGTTCGTGATGACCGTCAGTTGGCTCCATCCCCCGCGCGCCTTGAGGTGGCGGGCGACCGACAGTGCCGTCGTGCTCGCATCCATGACGATGCTCTCGCCGTCCTGGACGAGCTCCGCGCCGGCGGCGCCGATCCGCCCCTTCTCGTCCGCCTGGAGGCGCTCCCGGATGTCGAACGACAGCTCGGGGCGGCTGCGATCCCGCGCGATCGCTCCACCGTGCGTTCGAACCAGGCGGTCCTCGGACTCGAGGACGACGAGGTCCTTGCGGATCGTGACCGCCGAAACGTGGAACTGCTGGGCGAGGTCCGTGACCCGAGCGCGGCCGTGCTCCTCGACGATCCGGGCGATGTGCTCCTGCCGTTCACGCGCGAAGACGTCCTTCGAGGAGGCGCTGGGACGGTCGGTCACGGCCTTTCCTTTCCCGGGGGATGGTCCACGCAGGGGATGCGAAAGGGTGGCTTCGTTTGATTGCTCGGGCACAGTAGACGGTAAGAGAATGCAATGTCAAGAAAGCAATTGAAATGATATGAAACATGTGGCAGGCTACTGATGCGCACACGTCAGCCCGCTCCGGCCGGTGGGGATCGTTGCCCAGCTCCTCCGGTGCAACGCCTCGCTTCGTCGGCCGGGGCGGGCACTACCATCGGCCGACGGAGGCACAGGTGACCAGCAACCCAACCGTTGTCGCGGCGCTCAGAGCCCAGCGGATCGAGTTGCCCTCGTGGGCTTTCGGCAACTCGGGCACGCGCTTCAAGGTCTTCGCCCAGAAAGGCGTCCCGCGGACGCCGCACGAGAAGGTCGCGGACGCCGCGGAGGTCAATCGCTTCACGGGCGTGGCGCCTAGCGTCGCCCTGCACATCCCGTGGGATCGCGTCGACGACTACGCCGAGCTGGCGCGACACGCGTCGGACGTCGGCGTCCGACTCGGCACGATCAACTCGAATGTCTTCCAGGACGACGATTACATGCTGGGCAGCGTGTGCAATCCGGATGCGGGCGTGCGTCGCAAGGCGCTCGACCACCTGCTTGCGTGCGTCGACGTGATGGACGCGACCGGGTCAAAGGATCTGAAGCTGTGGTTCTCGGACGGCACGAACTACCCGGGCCAGGACGACATGCGCGCCCGCCAGGATCGGCTCGCCGAGGCGCTCGCCGCCGTCCACGCTCGGCTGGGGCCAGACCAGCGGATGCTCCTCGAATACAAGTTCTTCGAGCCGTCGTTCTACACGATGGATGTACCGGACTGGGGGACCGCCTACATCCAGTGCGTCGCCGCGGGGCCGAAAGCCGCGGTCGTCGTCGACACCGGCCACCACGCCCCGGGCACGAACATCGAGTTCATCGTCGCGTCGCTGCTGCGGGCGGGCCGCCTCGGCGGCTTCGACTTCAATTCCCGGTTCTACGCCGATGACGATCTCATGGTCGGGTCCGCCGATCCGTTCCAGTTGTTCCGGATCATGTACGAGGTCGTGCGGGCGGATGGCCTGAGCGAGGAGGCCGGCGTCGCGTTCATGCTCGACCAGTGCCACAACATCGAACCGAAGATCCCGGGCCAGATCCGATCTGTGATGAACGTCCAGGAAGCCACCGCGAAGGCTCTCCTGGTGGATGCCGAAGCGCTCGCCGACATGCAGGGACGTGGCGACGTGCTCGGTGCCAACGCCGTCCTGATGGACGCGTACGACACCGACGTCCGACCGTTGCTCGCCGAGGTGCGCACGGGGCTCGGGCTCGATCCAGACCCGCTCGCAGCCTATGCGAGGTCAGGCTACGGGGAGCGGATCGTAGCTGAACGTGTCGGTGGCCAGCAGGCGGGCTGGGGCGCATGAGCGTCGGGTCGCTGACCCCGAATGCGGATCCGCCGGTCGCGGCGCTGCTGGAGCGTTCGAACCGTCTGGGGTCGGACGCGCGCAATACGAATTACGCCGGGGGCAATACCTCCGCCAAGGGGGTCGGGATCGATCCGGCGACCGGGGTGCCGGTCGAGCTGATGTGGGTCAAGGGCTCGGGTGGCGACCTGGGCACGCTCACGGAGACGGGCCTGGCCGTCCTGCGGCTGGACAGGCTGCGCGCCCTTGTCGACGTGTATCCCGGGGTCGACCGCGAGGACGAGATGGTCGCGGCCTTCGACTACTGCCTCCATGGTCGCGGCGGCGCCGCACCGTCGATCGACACCGCGATGCATGGGCTGATCGACGCCGACCACGTCGATCACCTTCACCCGGATTCGGGCATCGCCCTGGCGACCGCCGCCGACGGGGAGGCTCGGACACGCGAGTGCTTCGGCGACCGGGTGGTCTGGGTCGAGTGGCGGCGCCCGGGTTTCCAGCTCGGACTGGACATGGCAAAGGTCCGTCGCGACCACCCCGAGGCCATCGGCGCGATCCTCGGAGGGCACGGGATCACCGCCTGGGGTGACACGTCGGAGGAATGTGAAGCTCGTTCGCTCGAGATCATCCAGACCGCGGAGCGGTTCATCGCGGACAACGGCCGGCCCGATCCGTTCGGGCCGCCGATGGCGGGCTTCGAACCGCTCCCCACCGCCGAGCGCCACGCCCGTGCAGCCGCGCTGCTGCCGCTCATCCGCGGCCTCGCTTCGACCGATCGCCACGTCGTCGGGCACTACACCGACAGCGATGTCGTGCTCGATTTCCTCGCCCGGGCGGAACACCCCCGGCTGGCGGCACTCGGCACGTCGTGCCCCGACCACTTCCTACGCACGAAGGTGCGGCCGATGGTCCTCGATCTATCGCCGACCGCCGAGCTGGAAGAGGTCGTCGTGCGACTCCGCGAGCTGCACGAGGCATACCGGGACTACTACCGCGCCTATTACGAGCGGCATGCCACACCCGACAGCCCACCGATGCGCGGCGCTGACCCGGCCATCGTTCTCGTGCCGGGCATCGGCATGTTCTCGTTCGGGGCCGACAAGCAGACCGCCCGTGTCGCCGGCGAGTTCTACGTGAACGCGATCAACGTCATGCGCGGCGCGGAGGCCTTGTCCGCGTACGCGCCGATCGACGAGGCGGAGAAATTCCGGATCGAGTATTGGGCCCTTGAGGAGGCGAAGCTTGCACGGATGCCCGCGCCAAAGCCGTTGGCCGCGCGCGTCGCGTTCGTGACCGGTGCGGGGTCCGGGATCGGTCGGGCGATCGCGCATCGGCTGGCCGCCGAAGGGGCCTGTGTCGTCGTCGCGGACATCGACGCTGCCAGTGCGGAGGCCGTCGCCAATGAACTCGGCGGGACCGATACCGCGATCGGCCTGACCGCGGACGTGACCGATGAAGAGCAGGTGGCGGAGGCCTTTCGGAAGGCCGTCCTGTCATTCGGTGGCGTCGACCTGATCGTCAACAATGCGGGCCTGTCGATCTCCAAGTCGTTGCTCGAGACGACGGCCCGCGACTGGGACCTGCAGCACGACGTCATGGCACGGGGATCCTTCCTCGTGTCGCGCGAGGCGGCCCGGATCCTGATCGACCAGGCGATGGGTGGCGACATCATCTACATCGTGAGCAAGAACGCCCTCTTCGCGGGTCCGAACAACGTGGCATACGGGGCGTCGAAGGCGGACCAAGCGCATCAGGTCCGCCTGCTCGCCGCCGAGCTCGGCCAGTACGGGATCAGGGTCAACGGCGTCAACCCGGACGGGGTAGTTCGTGGTTCGGGGATCTTCGCGAAGGGCTGGGGCGCCGATCGAGCTCGGACCTACGGGATCCCCGAGGACAAGCTCGGTGAGTTCTACGCGCAGCGAACCCTGTTGAAGCGCGAGGTACTCCCGGAACACGTCGCTGCGGCCGTGTTCGCGTTGGCCGGGGGAGATCTGAGCCAGACGACGGGTCTCCACATCCCCGTCGATGCGGGTGTCCCGGCGGCGTTCCTGCGGTGACCGGCGGGCTCGTCGCGGCCGTGGATCTCGGCGCGTCGAGTGGCCGCGTGATGGTCGGGCGGGTCGCACCCGGCGAGCTCGAGCTGACCGAGATCCACCGCTTTCCGAACGAGCCCGTCCAGCTCCCGGACGGCCTCCACTGGGACATCGTCCGCCTGTACCACGACGTCATCGCCGGCCTGCGTGAGGCAGCCCAGGCATCCGACGACCTGGTCAGCATCGGCATCGACACATGGGGCGTGGACTACGGATTGCTCGATGAGGCCGGAGCTCTCCTGGGGGATCCGTTCCACTACCGCGATGGCCGGACCGCCGCCTCCATCGAGGTGGTACACGCGGTCGTCCCGCCGAAGGCGCTCTACGCCCGGACGGGACTCCAGTTCCTGTCGTTCAACACGATCTACCAGCTGGCGGCCGCGCGTGGGACCTCGGCCCTCGAGCTGGCCCGGACGATGCTGCTCATCCCTGACCTCCTGGGCTACTGGCTCTCGGGCGTTCGCCTAGCGGAGGTCACGAACGCATCGACCACGGGATTGCTCGACGTCCATCGACGTACCTGGGATGAGGAGCTCAGCGCATCGCTCGGCATCCCACCGTCGCTGTTCGCGCCCCTCCGCAATCCCGGCGACGTGATCGGACCGCTCCTGGACGACGTCCGCCACGAGACCGGGGTGTCCGAAGCGACCCGACTGACGTTGGTCGGATCGCATGACACGGCTTCGGCGGTCGTCGCCGTCCCGGCCGACGTCCACGATTTCGCGTACATCGCCTGCGGCACCTGGTCGCTTGTCGGCCTGGAGCTCGATCGGGCGGTCCTGACAGAGGACAGTCGACAGGCCAACTTCACCAACGAGGGCGGCGTCGACGACCGAATCCGTTTCCTGCGGAACGTCATGGGCCTGTGGCTCCTCCAGGAATCCCTTCGGACCTGGCATCAGGAGGGCCATCCCGAACAGTTGCCGGCGTTGTTGATGGCCGCCGGCGAGCTGCCGCCCGGCGGACCCGTGATCGACCCGGACGACGCGTCGTTCCTGCCGCCGGGGGACATGCCGGCCCGCATCGCGGCGGCCTGTCGTCGCCTGGAGCAGCCCGTGCCAGCCTCGCGGCCCGGTCTGGTGCGATGCATCCTCGATAGCCTGGCCGTGGCCTACGGTCGTGCTGTGCGCGACGCCGCGCGACTCTCTGGGCAGACGGTGGAGATCGTCCACCTGGTGGGCGGTGGGGCGCGCAACTCGCTCCTGTGCCAGCTCACCGCCGATGCCTGCGAGGTCCCGGTCGTGGCAGGCCCGGTCGAAGCCACGGCCCTCGGCAACGCGCTGATCCAGGCCCGAGCCGGCGGGCTCCTGGCCGGCGATCTCGAGTCTCTGCGCGCTCTCGTCCGGTCCACGCAGGACATCCGGCGCTACGAGCCACGCACGTCATACGCCCAACCCGGGGCGTAGTGGCGCTGCGGACCGCTACTGGGTCGCCAGGTCGGCCAGCCCGTCAGGCGTAGCGGACGAGGTACCACGGGTCCGTCGAGTGTAGTGGCGCGTAGATTCGGCCGATGCGATGGTCGTGGCTCGCCACGCTGATGCTCGCCCGGGTGTCAGGCCTTGCCGCCGATCGGCGGGCCCTCGGACACCGTGCGACAGGCCTTCCAGCGAATGGCGGCGCACGACCTAGCCGGCGCGTCGAACCTCGTCTGCCCAGCGCAGCGGGATCCGAGCGCGCTGCCCTTCATCGTCAGCGGCATCTTCGAGCCCATCGGCTACATCTCAGGTGCGGACAACGTCGCGGAATCCTTCGCACTCATCGACCTGGACATCTCGCGCGTTCGCGTCGAGGACGTTCGAGCAGACGAGGGCACGGTCCTCGTGCCCGTCAGTGGCGTTTTGGGGGAGCGGCTAGACCCTGTCGAGCTCGAGGCCGTCTGGCGCGCGACCGCCGCGGAACGCGACGAGCCCGTCGACGAGGCGTGGCTACAGGACGTGCTCGCCCGGGTTCGATCGGGGCTGATCGAGCTCGACCTCGACAGCGAGCTGGGCGCCGTGCAGGTGATGCGAATCGGCAGCGCGTGGCTGATCTGCGAACCGCTCCCGAGCTCCGCGCCCTCCGCGTCCTGACCGCCCCGCAACACAGGAATGGCGCGGGTCTCCGGCCGCCTCAGGGGACGACCCTAGCCACTGGGCCGGGATAGCGCCATAGTCGGAGGGGCCGCGACGTCCCAGCATGCGTACAGACTGCGGCCGCTTCGAGAGGAGGGACTCAGATGGAGCTGACGTCGCTGGTCGAACGGCATCCCCTCGCGGCCTTCTGCGGCGCGTCGGTCGGCGTTGGCTCGGCCGTGACCTTGCTGTCGGCGCAACTGCCGGCGAACTCCCCGCTGCGGCCGCTGGCCGCGATCCCGGTGAGCTTCGTGCCGGCCGCCTGCGCCCTGACCGTCCTCCGAATGGCAGGCAGCGACGAGGATCGCCTGGCGCTTCGACGACGCCTGACGACGATCCGAGTCGGCTGGCGCTGGTATGTCGTCGCGCTCGCGGCACTGCCCGCTGCGCACCTTGCTGGCGTGGCGCTGGCGACGTTGCCGCGCGGGGCCGTCGTCTCGCACCCGGCAACGCTCGCCCTCCTGCCGCTCTTACTCGTCACGAGTCTGGGTGAGGAGACCGGCTGGCGCGGATACACGCTGCCGAAGCTTCAGGAACGGTTCAATCCGCTCGCGGCAGCCTTGATCCTGGGTGTGGTATGGAGCGCCTTCCACTGGGCGGCGTTGCTCAGCAATAGCGAGGCACCACTGGCGTATGTCGTCGTGAGCACCTTCCAGCTGACCGCGATGAGCGTGATCATGGCGGTCGTCTTCAACAACGCCCGAGAAGCCGTTCCCGTTCTGGTCCTGATGCATGCGGTCTACAACACGGTGTCCGTCGGCGTCCTGCCGCTCGCCGAAACAGGCGCCCCGATCCTTGCGTTCTCCCTTTCGGCCGCTGCCACCTGGCTCGTGGCGATCGGTCTGGTCCTTGCAGCAGGGCCGGGTCGCGACGCCGACCGCCGCGAGCGCGCGACGACGACGCCATTGCGCGGATGACGGAATCGACGCGACGCCGATCCATCGCAATGGCTCGACCCTGACGGAACGCGCGTCTGTACCGTGACGCGTCGGAGTCTGGCGAGATGGCGATCCTCGTCGGGACGTCCGGGTTCGACTACAAGGACTGGCGCGGGCCGTTCTACCCGCGGTTCATCCGGTCAAGCGAGCGGCTCGCGTACTACGCCGAGCAATTCGACACGGTCGAGCTCAATGTCACGTTCTATCGGATGCCGGCGGCGAGCGCGTTCCGCGGCTGGCGCGACGCGGTGCCGGACGGGTTCGTGTTCGCGGTGAAGGCGAGTCGATACCTGACCCACATCAAGCGGCTCGCCGACCCGGAGGGGCCGGTCGAGTACCTGATGGAGCGGGCATCGATCCTGGGTGATCGACTCGGGCCGATCCTGCTGCAGATGCCGCCGAGCCTGGGGATCGATCTGGAGCGGCTCGATCGGACGCTTCAGGCGTTCGGAGGTGAGGCGCGCGTTGCAGTCGAACCACGCCACGAGAGCTGGTTCGTGCCGGCGCTGGACGAGGTGCTGAACGCTCACGACGCCGCATTCGTGTTGGCTGATCGACGCGGCCCGATCACGCCGCTGTGGTCGACGGGAGGCTGGTTCTATCTGCGGATGCACCAGGGGAGTGCCACGCCACGGCCGTGCTACGGGGATCGGGCGTTGCACTCGTGGGTGGATCGGCTCGCGTCGCTGCCGGGTGACCCGCGCGACGGCTACGTCTACTTCAACAATGACCATCGCGCATGCGCGGTCGCGAACGCCCGGACGTTCGAACAGATGCTCGAGGGCTAAGGGCGCCGCAGGTCTCGCTGGCGCACTCCCTCGTCATGCGCCGGGTGAATGAGATCGCTGGCGGTGGCGCCCGAGCGTCCGCATGCGCTGGCGGAACATCGATCGCTGGCGGAGGCGCGTGAGCGTCTGCACGCGCCGGCCGAAATCGGATCGGCGGCGGTGGCGCCCGAGCGTCCGCAAAACATGCGCCGGGTGCATGACGAGGGAGTGGTCCGCAACGAACGGCCCTGCCGGCTCCTGGCGGCACTTCTCGCCACGCGGCTGGGCCGCAGCACGCGTCGACGACGGCATCGTGGGTCGCCGAATGGGGAGTCTCGGAGGGCGGGGCGAGGGTTATCATCGGCGCCCGACTGCGAGCAGGGAGGCGGACGTGCTGGGTGAGTTCCGGGATTTCCTGCTCAAGACCAACGCGCTGGCCCTGGCGATCGGCGTCATCATCGGCGCCGCGCTTGGGACCGTGGTGACGTCCTTGGTCGAGGACATCATCACGCCGCCGATCGGGCAGCTCCTGGGTGGTGTCGACTTCTCGCAGCTCGCGATCAACCTCGACCAAGACGGCAGCGCGGCGATCCGCTACGGCGAGTTCCTCAACGCGGTGATCACGTTCGTCATCATCGCCTTCGTCGTCTGGAGCCTCAGCAGGGCGTTCATCAGGGAGGAGGCACCGCCCGCCGTGAACGACTGCCCGTACTGCCTCGAGGCGATCCCTCGGGCGGCGACCAAGTGCCGAGCCTGCGGCAGCAACGTGGCGGCCTGAGGTCACGCTCGAACCCGAGAGGAGAACAGCCATGAACGTGAAGGACATCGAGGGCGTCGGCCCGGCTCAGGGCGCCAAGCTCGAAGCCGCCGGGGTTCGCACGACGGATGCGCTACTGGAACGCGGCGCGACCCGCAAGGGCCGCGAAGAGCTTGCTGCCGCGACCGGCATCAGCCCGAAGTCGATCCTCGAGTGGGTCAACATCGTCGACCTGTACCGGATCGATGGCGTCGGTTCGGAGTTCTCCGACCTGCTGGAGGCCGCCGCGGTCGACACCATCGCGGAGCTGGCCCAGCGCAACGCGAAGAACCTGGCCGAGACGTTCGGCGAGCTCGACATGGCCCGCAACACCGTCCGCCGGATCCCGTCCGAGACGGAGATCCAGGGCTGGATCGACCAGGCGAAGGCGCTGCCCCGCATCGTCGAGTACTGAAGCCGCTGGCCCGGCGGACCCGGGCTCGGCTGCCATAGCAACGCCCGCTCTGGTTCCCGTCCGACTGGTTCTACCCGCGGATGCACGAGGGGAGGGCAGCTCCCCGGCCCCAGCTATGGGCATCGGGCGCTGCGCTCGTGGGTCGACCGCCCCGGCGGCGCGACCGACGGGTACGTCTACTTCAACAACGACCACCGGGCGTGTGCGGTGGCGAATGCCCGCTCGTTCGAGCAACTGCTCGGCCCTGAAGGCCGACGCTGATCAGCCTCTCCAGTAGCCCATCCCGATCGCCTTCTGGAAGTCGGTCAGTGCCGGCTTGATGCTGTCGAACCCGCGATCGCACAACACGATCACCGTGTGATCGAGCGTGGGGCTCATCTCGACGGCCGCCACGACAGACGGCGCCGCGCCGATGTGGCCGATGGACGGGACCTCATCCTCCAGGCCCGTGAAGATCCCGAATCCATAGCCGTATCCGCCGAAGTCGGTCGTCACCTGGATCGACGTCGCCTCGTTCGTCATGACCTCGTCGAGGAACGTGTGGCCGAGTAGCTCATTCGCGAATCGAAGCATGTCGCTGGTCGTCGAGCGTTGGCCTCCAGCCCCCCTCGGCAGCCCCGGGTTCTCGTCGGCGGGGAAGGTCGTGTCATCCATGCCGGCGGGCGCAAAGATGGCCTGGCCGACGTAGTCCTCGAAGGCCTGGCCAGTCACGCTTTCGACCACCATCGCGAGCAGAACGAACCCCGTGTTGCTGTAGCGGAATGTGCCGGGCTCGATGGCCCGGCCGACCGACCAGTGCTCCGAGGCGAGTCCAGAGGTGTGCGTGAGCAGTTGCTTGATGGTCGCCTGTCCGACGCGTTCGGGGAGGTCCCGGACGTGCATGCCGACGGTGTCATCGAGGGGGAGTTTCCCGTCCTGGAGCAACTGGGCGACGGCTACTCCGGTGAACATCTTGCCGGCGGAAGCGATGCCCATCGGCGTCTCGACGGTGATCGGGATGGACTCCGCTGTCTCTCCAAACGAGCCTTGCCAGATGGGTTCGCCCTGTCGAGCGATCAGGACCGCGCCGGCGAATTCACCGCGGTCGCCCGCTTCCTTGACGGCGCGCGCCACGCACCCGACCGATTCAGGTCCTGTGCACGCCGGCAGCGAGGGCTCCGCGATCGCGGCGCTCGCGGTGGGCGAGGGCGTCGGCATCGGCTCGGGGCTCTTGGCGCCTGCCGGACTGGCGGTGGCGGCAGATGCACTGGGCCCGGAGCTTGCGGCGGCACAGCCTGACAGAGAGAGGGCGAGCAGCGCGAGCGCCACCATACGGCTCATCGGACACCTCCTTGGACCAGGTTCCAGGCGATGGAC
>DASTIG010000015.1:0-32602 GCA_035717785.1 Candidatus Limnocylindrales bacterium | reverse complement strand
CGCCTCGGTGAACATCGTCTCGACCTGCTCGATCGAATAGAGCGGCTGGGTCATGACGAGGTGCGCCCCGGCGGCGATCTTGCGCTCCAGTCGATCCCATTCCGTCGCAGCCTCTGCGGCGGTCGGGTCGAGGGCGCAGGCGATCGTGAACGAGGCCGGTTGCCCGATCGGAGAGCCGGCCGCGTCCTCGCCGCGATTCAGCCGAGCGAGGATCTCGACGAGCCCGATCGAGTCCACATCCCAGACGCCGGTCGCCCCGGGCAGATCGCCGATCCGCGGCGGGTCGCCGGTCAAGGCGATGATGTTGCGGACGCCAAGTGCGTGGGCGCCGAGCAGCTCCGACTCCAGCGCCATGAGATTCCGGTCGCGCGTCGTGAAATGGACGATGCACTCGAGATCGAGATCGTGCTGGATGCCGAACGCGACCGCGAGGCCGCCCATCCGGACCCGTGCCATCGCCGAGTCGCTGACGTTCACGACGTCGACGCCGGCGTCCTGGAGCGATCGCGCCGCATCGATCGTGCGCTCGATACGGACCGAGCGCGGTGGATCGATCTCGACGGAGATGACGTACCGCCGCTCGGCCAGGGCGCGCGCGAGCCGCGATGGTGGCGGGGGGCCGTCCGTCGCGGCCGTCGCCGCGGCCTCCGCCCGGATCGTCGTGGTCACCGCGGCGCCGGCGGGGACGACCGAGGCGGGAATGCCCACGCGTGCATCGATCGCGACGCGCATCGCGGCGATGTGCTCAGGCGTGGTGCCGCAGCAGCCGCCGACGATGGCCGCGCCGGCATCGAGCATGTCCCCGACCATCCGCCCGAGGTACTCGGGCCCTGCGGCGTAGACGAACTGCCCTTCGATCCGCTGGGACAGACCGGCGTTCGGGAGGATCGCCCGTCCCGCCGGACCCATCGCGATGAGGGCGTCGAGACAGCCGGCGGGTCCGGCCCCGCAATTCACTCCGAGCACATCGACATCGACGTGACCGGAGAGCGCATGCGCGGCCGGCCCCGGGCCCGTCCCGTCCGCGAGCGCGAGCGCCTCGCCGAACGTCAGCAGCGCGACGATCGGGAGGTCCGCCGCGATGGATCGCGCCTCGTCGATCGCCAGCGCGAGGTGGTCTGTGAGCGAGAAGGTCTCGAGCCAGAAGACATCGACACCACCCTCGAGTAGACCCTCGATGGCCTCGCGGAAGGCCTCGCGGACGGCAGCCTCGGACAGATGGAGGATCTCTGGGGTCGGCGCCCCCAGCGGTCCGACCGACCCCGCCACCAGCACATCGCGGCCGGCCACGTCGCGCGCCTCGCGGGCGAGCTGCGCGCCGCGCCGGGCCAGCCGGCCGGCCCGGTCGGCCAAGCCGAAGGGCGCCAGCCGGACGCGGTTCGCACCGAACGTGGCGGTCTCGATGATGTCCGCCCCGACCGCCAGGTACTCGCGGTGGATCGCGCCGATCAGGTCTGGCCGCGTCGCCACCAGGTCGTCGAGCACCGCGCGCTGCGGGATGCCGCGGCTGAACAGCAGGGTACCCATCGCGCCGTCCGCGAGCAGGGGGCCCGCGGCGAGGCGATCACGGAATCGCACCCGGGCATCGCCGGCTGTCACGTCGGCTCACGCAGGTTCGGCGCCAGCCACCGCTCCGCCTCGGCGATCGGGACGCCCTTGCGCGCCGCGTAGTCCTCGAGCTGGTCGCGATCGATTCGCCCGACGCCGAAGTAATGGCTGGCCGGGTTCCACAGGTAGTACCCGGACACGGATGCGCCAGGCAGCATCGCGCATGATTCGGTGAGCTGGATCCCGGCCCGCTCCTCGGCCTCGAGAAGCTCGAACAGCGTCCGCTTCTCGGTATGGTCCGGGCAGGCCGGGTAACCAGGGGCCGGCCGGATGCCCTGGTACCGCTCGGCGATCAGCTCGGTGTTGGTCAGCGCCTCGTTCGGGGCATAGCCCCACAGCTCGCGCCGCACGCGCTCGTGGAGGCGCTCTGCGAAGGCCTCGGCAAGGCGGTCGGCGAGGGCCTTGGCGAGGATCGCCGAGTAGTCGTCGTTGGCCGCCGTGAACTCGGCGACGAGGCCGTCCGGCCCGTCCAGGCCGTGGCCGGCGGTGACCGCGAAGGCCCCGATGTGGTCAGGCAGACCGCTCGAGATCGGTGCCACGAAGTCGGCCAGTGCGACGTTCGTGCGGCCGTCGGTCTTGGCCATCTGTTGGCGGAGCGTGCGGAACGTAGCAAGCGGGTCGCGCCGGTCAGCGTCGCGCCAGACGATGATGTCGTCCGTGTCCGCGTTCGCCGGCCAGAAGCCGATGACGCCGGCAGCCCGCAGACGTTCGTCGTCGACGAGCCGGTCCAGCAGCCGGCGGGCTTCGTCGTACAGGTCGCGAGCCGCCGCGCCGACCTTCGGGTCGTCGAGGATGGCCGGGTACGCACCCTTGAGCTCCCAGGTCGCAAAGAATGGCGTCCAGTCGATCCGCTCGACGAGCTCGGCGAGCGGATACGCGTCGAATGTCCGGACGCCGAGGAACGATGGATGCGGCGGCGTGACCGTCGCCCAATCGATCGCGACGTGGTTGGCACGGGCCTCGGCGATCGTGAGGTAGCGCTCCTTCGCGTGCCGGCCCGCCCGGTCGCGGCGCACGGCGTCGTACTGCTCCCGGACCTCGCCGGCGTAGGCCTCCCGGCGCTCGCTGTCGATGAGCGCTCCCGCGACGCCGACCGCACGCGACGCGTCGAGGACATGGACGACCGGCCCCGAATAGGCGGGCGCGATCTTGACCGCGGTGTGCGTGCGTGAGGTCGTCGCTCCGCCGATGAGCAGCGGCGTCGTCATCCCGAGCCGCTCCATCTCGGATGCGACATGGACCATCTCGTCGAGCGACGGGGTGATGAGCCCCGACAGGCCGATCAGGTCGGCGTCGTGCTCCGCGGCCGTCTCGAGGATCCGGGCGGCAGGCACCATCACGCCGAGGTCGATCACCTCGTAGTCGTTGCAGCCGAGGACGACCCCGACGATGTTCTTGCCGATGTCGTGGACATCGCCCTTGACGGTCGCCGTGACGATCGTGCCGGCTCGGCGGCGGGTGCCCTCTCGCTCCGCCTCGAGGTACGGGACGAGGTGCGCCACCGCCTTCTTCATCACGCGCGCGCTCTTGACGACCTGTGGGAGGAACATGCGACCGGACCCGAACAGGTCGCCGACGACGTTCATCCCGTCCATCAGCGGACCCTCGATGACGTTCAGCGGTCGGGCTGCGGCCTGGCGCGCTTCCTCGGTGTCTTCGACGATCCAGGCGTCGATGCCCTCGACGAGTGCATGGGTCAGCCGCTCGCCGACCGGGCGTTCGCGCCATGCCAGGTCCTCAGCCGGACGGTCCATGCCAGCAGCGCCCGCGAAGCGTGTGGCGATCTCGAGGAGACGCTCGGTGGCGTCCGTTCGCCGGTTCAGAACGACGTCCTCGACCCGCTCCTTGAGCTCCGGCTCGATGTCGTCATAGACCGGCAGGACTCCGGCGTTGACGATCGCCATATCCAGGCCCGCGGCCTTCGCGTGGTACAGGAAGACCGAGTGGATGGCCTCGCGGACAAGGTCGTTGCCGCGGAACGCGAACGACACATTCGACACGCCGCCGGACGTGCGCGTTCCGGGCAGCTCTGCCTTGAGCCGCCGGACGGCCTCGATAAAGGAGACCGCGTACGCGTTGTGCTCCTCGATGCCGGTCGCGATGGCGAAGATGTTGGCGTCGAGGATGATGTCCTCGGGCGTGAACCCGACGACCTTCGTCAGCAGGTCGTAGGCGCGGCGGAGGATCGCGAGCCGCCGATCGACGCTGTCACCTTGGCCCTGCTCGTCGAACGCCATGACCACGACCGCCGCGCCGTAGCGCTTGCACAGCCGAGCCTGCCTCAGGAACTCCGCCTCGCCCTCCTTGAGCGAGATCGAGTTGACGACGCCCTTGCCCTGGAGCTGCTGCAGGCCGGCCTCGAGCACCGACCATTTCGAGCTGTCGACCATGACCGGGACCGTCGCGATGTCTGGCTCGGCGGCGATGCGGCGCAGGAAACGAGTCATCGCCGCGACGCCGTCGAGCATCGCCTCATCCATGTTCACGTCGATCAGTTGGGCGCCGTTGGCGACCTGCTCGCGGGCGATGTCTACGGCCTCGTCCTCGCGACCCTCGGCCACGAGCCTGGCGAACTTGCGGGAGCCGGTGACGTTGGTCCGCTCGCCGATATTGACGAACGTGTTGCCGGGCGGCGGGATGACGACCGGCTCGAGCCCGGCGAGGCGGGTCACGGGGGGCGGCTTGACCAGCGGCCGGGGCGGCAGGCCGGCGACAGCCGCGGCGATCGCAGCGATGTGCTCGGGCGTCGTCCCGCAGCAGCCTCCGGCGATGTTGAGGAGACCGTGCCTGCCCCATTCGCCAAGCGCCTCGGCCATCGCCTCTGGCGTTTCGTCGTAGCCTCCCAGCTCGTTCGGGAGGCCGGCATTCGGGTAGGCCGAGACGGGCCGATCGGCGATCCTCGACAGCACGTCGAGGTGCTCGCGGAGCTGCTTCGGTCCGAGCGCACAGTTGAGCCCGACCACCAGGGGATCGGCGTGGCGGATGCTGTGCCAGAACGCCTCGACCGTCTGCCCCGACAACGTCCGGCCCGAGGCGTCGACGATCGTGCCGGAGATGATCACTGGCAGCCGGTCCCCGAGTTCGTCGAACAGCGACTCGACCGCGAAGATCGCGGCCTTAGCATTCAGCGTGTCGAAGATCGTCTCGATGAGGAGGATGTCGGCGCCGCCTTCGACCAGGCCCGCTGCGGCGTCGTGATAGGCCTCCTGGAGCTCCGTCCACGTGACGCCCCTGGCGGCCGGATCGCCGACGTCCGGGCTGATCGATGCGGTCCGGTTCGTCGGCCCGAGGGCGCCCGCGACGAAACGCGGGCGACCGGGCTCGGCGGCTTCGGCTGTGTCGGCAGCCGCACGAGCCAGTCTGGCGGCCGTGACGTTGAGCTCGCGGACGACGGCCGTGTCGAGGCCGTAGTCGGCCTGCGCGATGCGGGTCGAAGTAAAGGTGTTGGTCGAGACGATATCGGCGCCCGCGTCGAGGTAGGCGGCGTGGATGGCCTGGACGGCCGCCGGTCGGGTCAGCGTCAGGAGATCGTTGTCGCCTCGCAGGTCTTTGGGATGATCGCGGAACCGGTCGCCGCGGAACGCCGCCTCGTCGAACTCGTGCGCCTGGAGCATCGTGCCCATGGCCCCGTCGAGGACCAGGATGCGCTCCGCCAGGAGCCGTGGGAGCAGGGCGCGCCGGGTCGATCGCGTGAACGGCGCAGGACCCTTCGACACGCTCGAGGGCGCCGAGCTCGTTGGCGGCGACAGGGTTCGGTTCGACACGGCGGCTCCCCCAAATCGTGCGCGGCGGCGGGACGCGGCCCGCGGACCGGACGACCTGGTCGTTTCGAGGGAGCTCCGAATGGAGTGTCCCTTATCTCGCAGGAAGACCTGCCCGGACTTGGCACCTTGCCGACATCGCGTCGGTAGGTTGTCGTGGCATCGACGGGCCGGTCCCTCCGCCACTCTGGATAAGCACTCTTCGGTTGTCCGGAGATGATGCCCGAGCGCCCGGGACGCCGCAAGCAGTACGGCCGGCGTCTTCGGATAGCACGACTCGCGCCGGACAAACGAAGGCACGCCGACCAGGTCGTGGCTCGGGGCGCCGGGTCTGCGCGATGCTACCTCGCGCGCTTCAGCACCGCTGCGAATTCCTCGCGAGCCGCGGCTCCGTCGGCCACCTCGGTGAGGTCACGACTGCGCGCCCGGGTCCCCTGAGAGGTGAGACCCTGCGAGCGAGACACGAACCCCGCGGCAGCAGACTGTAAGGCGGTTGCACGCTCGCGTGTCGCGCGACCACGGGCTGCTCGCAGCCCGGCGAGTCGGTCCAGATCGATCTTGCCCATCTCAGTTGAGGACGAACCACGCGACGTAGGTCGCGGAGGTCACTGTCGTATTGAGATAGACGGTGAATGAGCCGGTCGTCGGAACGACCGCGCGGACGTAGCGTCCAGAACGGTTGGAATGGAGCACGGCGAATACCCGACTCGAGGAGGTGGTGCCTGCCAAGTTGATCTTCAGGCTCGACCTCCCGGCGCCGATCGTGTGCCGGCCGGAGCGGCTGAACAGGACCTTGCCCGAGACCGCCAGGCCGATGTCGATCGCCGTCTCAGCCAGGGCGCGCACGCCGGCGCCTCCGGAGACACCCACGCCGACGACGCCATCATCGCCGATGCCCACGACGCCAGCGCCCCCGCCGATACCGAGCACGCCGCTCAGCCCGCCGGTGCCCACCACGCCGTCGTCGGGGCTGTCGCCCCAGACGCCCGACCCCTCGAACTGCGGGTCCGCCGGGAACGGAGCCTCGGGGGCCCAACCGTAGACGCCGGTGTATTGAGTGAGGTTCGTGCGAATGAGAGCCTCGTCCCCGGTCGCGCCGACAAGACCGGCCCGATCTGGGTTCGTTGTGCTCGCCTTGAAGGCGATCGATCCGGCCGCCGACTGCGTGACGGACGTCTGGGCGGTCGTCGCGTTATCAACGCCCTTGACGACGTCATTCGGATCCGCGGCAGCCGCGGTCAGGGGCATTGCGGCTGACGCCGCTACGGCGGCTGCGCCGCCCGCGGCCGCTGCCAGGAGTGCGCGGCGGGAGCGGGGCGCGTTGGGGTCGGACGCCATCAGGGTCCCTCCAGCTCGATGGCGAAGGTTTACCCCACGCCTGACGGCATAGTGCCATGCGCCCGATGCGCCGGTCGAGTTATGGAGCGGACGCGACGGTCCTAGGACCGCAGGCCCCGAAGGTGCTCCTCGTCGTGGTCGACCGCGTTGCGGACCAGGCCCGCGACGTCCAAAGTGCCGAACGTCGCGTGCTCACCGGAGCGCGCCCAACCGGCCTCGTCGAGGGCGGCGATCGTCGCCAGGGTCGTCGCCCGATGCGCGGCGAAGCGCGCGAGGACCCCTTCGAGCCCCAGCTCCGGCTCATCCGGCCAGGGACCGGGCTCGGTCCAGCCCCAGCGCGGTTCGGCGACGGTGGCGAGGTCCAGGAGCCGCGCCTGATGGACTCCGGTCTCGACCGCGACGAGATGTCGGACGACCTGTTCCGGCGTCCACTCCCCGTCTAGGGTGGGTCGGTCGGCGGCGGACCGTGCGACGACGTCGAGGCGTTCGGGGAAGCCGGCGAGGGTGGCGATCAGCGCCCGCGAGGTCGCCTCCGTCATCCGCCGGCGTCCAGCGTCAGGAGCTTCGCGCGCCGCCATGTCTCGGTGACCTCGACGGCGTTGAACAGGTAGAGGTGGAAACCCGAGATGTTGGCCGATTGGTCAGCGATGGTGGGGGCGATCCCTTCGAGGAGCGCATCGGGACGGTAGAAGCCGCCGGAACGGACGAGCCGTGCCACGAACCGGACGTTCTTGGCCAGGAACCGGTGCGTGTCGGCCACGCCGATCCGTGCCGCCAGCGCCAGAAGCCTCTGGGGTTCGGCCACGCCCGGCACGCCGACGTGGACCGGCAGCGTCAGGCCTTCGGCGCGACGCGCGCTGAGCCAGGTCGAGATGGCGTCGGGGTCGAAGCAAAGCTGCGTCGTCATGTACTGCGCGAACTCCGCTTTGGCGCGGAGTGCGTCGAGCAATGGGCCGTCCGGGATGAACGCATGGCCCTGCGGGTAGGCCGGGATGCCGACGTGGCGAAACGGATGGCCGATCTCCGCCAATCCGCGCAGCAGCGCCAGACCGTCCGCGTACGCGCCCGGCTCCTTCTCGTCACCGCCGACCACGAACGCGCGGTCGACGCCGGCGTCGTCGAGGGCCGCGACCAAATCAAGCAGGTGCGCACGATCGCGCACCATCCGAGCCGATAGATGAGGCGTGACAGCGAACCCGGCGAGCTGCAGCCGGCTGGCCAGGTCCACCGTCGCCTCGAGACCCTTCGTCGGAGATGCCGTCACCGACACCGTCGAGCCGGGCGGCAGGTGCGCCGCCTGATCCATCGCGCTCTTGAGCGGGATCAGCTCGAAGGTCGGCGAGCGCAGGAGGTCGGCGAGCGCGGTGCGCGAGGCGGCCGTCAGCCCGGAGTGGCGGCGGAAAAGCACGCCTCAGACCTCCGAGTCGGGCATCGACGCCTTGCGGCGGATCATGAATTCGAGCAGGGCCTCGTCGGTAGCCTCGTCGAGCGGCGGCGCTTCGTACTCGGCGAGCATCCGCTTCCAGATCGCGTTGGCCCGTTGGGCCGCGTCGAGTCCGCCGTCCTCGCTCCACTGCTCGAACGAGTTGTTGTCCGCGACATCGGATCGGTAGAACGCCGTCTCGAAGTTGGCCAGCGTGTGGGCCGTGCCGAGGAAATGCTGGCCGGGGCCGTTGGCACGGATCGCGTCGAGTGCCTGGCCGTTCTCGGACAGGTCGACGCCCTTCACGAACACGGCCATCATCCCGCACTGGTCGGCGTCCATGATGAGCTTCTCGTAGCTCACGGCGAGGCCACCCTCGAGCCAGCCCGCCGCATGCAGCACGAAGTTCACGCCGCCGAGGACCGTCGGCTGCAGCGTCGCGGCGCTCTCGTAGGCGGCCTGAGCATCCGGGATCTTGGAGGCGCACAGCGACCCGCCCGAGCGGAACGGCACCCCCAGCCGGCGGGCGAGCGACGCCATGACGTAAAGGACCAGCGCCGGTTCCGGGGTGCCGAACGTCGGCGCGCCGGACTGCATCGACATCGAGCTCGCAAAGCTCCCCAGCACCACCGGAGCGCCGGGGCGCACGAGCTGCACGAACGTCATCCCTGCGAGGGCCTCGGCCAGGGTCTGGGCGGCGACGCCCGCCGCCGTCACCGGGGCCATCGCCCCGGCCAGGATGAACGGGGTCAGCAGTGTCGCCTGGTTCGCCTCGGCGTAGGCGCGGGCCGAACCCAGCATCGTCGCGTCCCACACGAGCGGCGAGTTGGCGTTGATCAGGCTGAGGATGACCGGATGGTCCTCGACGTAGTCCGCACCGAACAGGATCCGTGCCATGTCGACCGTGTCGCGCGCCCGCTCCGGCGCCGTCACGGAGCCCATGAACGGCTTGTCCGAGAACCGCATGTGCGCGTAGACCATGTCGAGGTGGCGCTTGTTGACCGGCACGTCGACCGGCTCGCAGACGGTGCCACCGCTGTGGTGCAGGTGCGGCGAGAGGTACGTCAGCTTCACGAGGTTGCGGAAGTCCTCGATCGTGCCGTAGCGCCGGCCCCGGTCGAGATCGCGGACGAACGGCGACCCGTAGTTCGGGGCGAAGACCGTGTGCATGCCGCCGATCTCGACGTTGTTCGCTTCGTTGCGCGCGTACTGGGTGAACTGGCGCGGCGCGGTGGCCTGGACGATCTGGCGGCACATCTCGCGCGGGAACCGCACCCGCTCGCCCTGGACGTCCGCCCCGGCCTCGCGGAGCAGACGGAGCGCATCCTGGTCGCCGCGGAACTCGACACCGACCTCCTCGAGGATCGTGTCGGCGTTGTGCTCCAGGAGCGACAGCCCTTCCTCGTTCAGGACCTCGAATGGAGCCAGGGTCCTGGTCAGGAATGGCATGCGCTCGACCTGGTGGCTGAGGCGCGCCGCGCGCCGGCCCTCGCGACCCCCGCTCCGCCTAGTCGGGGCGTTGTCGGTCATCGGTCCGCAGCCGGTGCACTACGCACGACGGGGCGGCGTCGGCGGCGCGCGTCGGCGGGCCGATCGGTGACGCGATCGGCGGTCAAAGGACGCGGCGGCAACGTGACGACACGCTCGAGGTGCGGGTTCCTGGCCGTCCGGTGCGGGATCGCCATGGCTTCGACGAAATGTTCCTGGAAGCGCGGCTCGACCGCTGTCTCGATCTTCTCGACCCGCCGGACGACACCCTCGATCTCGCGCCGCGCGGCACCCGACAGCAACGCGATCAACGCGCCGGTCCCGGCAGCGTTGCCGGCCGCCCGCACATGGTCAAGGTCACAGTCCGGGACGAGCCCGAGGACCATCGCGTGCAGCGGATCGATCTGGCTGCCGAACGCGCCCGCCAACCTCACCTCGTCGACGGTGTCTCGCCCGAGGTGATCCATCAGCAGACGGACCCCGGCGTACAGTGCGGCCTTGGCCAGCTGGATCGCCCGGACATCGTTCTGGGTCACCACGATGCGCGGCCCGCCGTCGGTCGGCTCGTGGAGGACGTAGCTGAACGTGCGTCCGTCGGCGACGACACGCGGTGTCCGCGCCGCGAGCGCACCATCGATGACGCCATCCGCGGTGATGACACCGGCGAGGTACAGCTCAGCGACTACCTCGATGATCCCGGAGCCGCAGATCCCGGTGACCCCGGTCCCGGCGGTGCTGACCGCCTCGGTGAAGCCCGGCGCGTCCGACCAGGCATCGACGCCGATGACCCGGAAGCGCGGCTCCAGCGTGTCCTTGTCGATGCGGACCCGCTCGATGGCGCCCGGCGCAGCGCGCTGGCCAGAGCTGATCTGCGCGCCTTCGAACGCAGGGCCCGTCGGGCTGCTGGCGGCCACCAGCCGATGCCGGTCCCCAAGGACGATCTCCGCGTTCGTGCCGACGTCGACGACGAGCGTCATCACGTCGGCCTTGTGGGGCTCCTCGGCGAGGATGACTCCGGCCGTGTCCGCGCCGACGTGACCGGCGATGCACGGGAGCACGTAGACCCGCGCACCGGGATGCGCGAAGACGCCGAGCTCCGCGGCCGTCGTCGAGACCGCGGTATCCGTAGCCAGGGCGAAGGGCGCCGAGCCGAGCGGGGTGGGGTCGATGCCGAGAAGCAGGTGATGCATGATCGGGTTCCCGACGATCGCGAGCTCGAGGATCTCGACCCGCTTGATATCGGTCTTGTTGGCCAGCGCAGCGAGCAACCCGTCGAGCGCCTTGCGGACAGCCGCGGTCAGCTCGGCGTCGCCGCCCTCGTGCATCATCACGTACGAGACGCGGCTCATCAGGTCCTCACCGAACCGGATCTGCGGGTTCATCGCCCCGGCGCTGGCAAGGATGTCGCCGCTCACGAGGTTCACGAGGTGCCCGGCGATCGTCGTGGACCCGACGTCGATCGCGACGCCGAACGCCCGATCGTGGAAGCCCGGCCATACGGCGATGACGTCGCGACCGCCGTGCACCGCGACCGTCACGCGATAGGAACCGGCGGTCAACGCGGCCTGCAACCCGCGAACCACCGACAGGTCGGCGCGCAGGTCGGTCAGATCCCACTCCGCCTCGAGCGCCGCGAACAGGCGGCCGAGATCACCGGTCGGCGTCGCCAGATTCGGCGGCGTGACATCGACCGTGTGGAGCCGCACCACGGGATCCATCTCGAAGGCGCGAGCACCGAGGTCCTTGCGCACCACCTGCCGGTGGACCTGGCTCTCGGGCGGCACATCGATGACGGCGTCGCCGAGCAGCACGGCCGTGCACGACAGCCGCCGGTCCTCGGCCAGGCCGTGCTCATCGCGATAGGCCGACTCGAGCTGACCTGGCTCGGCAAGGTGATCCGGGGCGGACGTGATGCCGTGCTTCGCGAACGTCCCGAATGCCGGTGTGACCGTGCATCGACCACAGATCCCGCGGCTCCCGCACACGGCATCGATGTCGACCCCGAGGGAGCGGGCGGCATCGAGCACGGTCGTTCCGGACCGCGCGCGACCGCGCCGGCCGGACGGCGTGAAGATGACTTGCAGGTCGGTCGACGAGGAGGTGGGGGCCATCGGCCCGCTCGTCAGCGCGAAGCCGGGACGTCGAGCCCCGGGACGTCGACGCCCGGCACGTCGGCCGAGACGGCCGGGCCGGTCCCCTGCGCCGCCGCGCCGCGACGACGATTGACGCGGCGACCACCCGACTCGCCTTCGGGCGGCGCCACGCGGAACTGGCGGATCCAGCGCGTGGCGTCCTGGTCGTTGCCCATGAGCACGTCGCTGGCCATGACCGCGTGGCGGACGCCCTCGGCGATCGGGTTGGTGATCGCCGAGGTCAGGCCCGAGGCGATGGCCATGCTGAGGAACGCGCCGTTGATGCCCTCGCGGTTCGGGAGGCCGAAGCTGACGTTCGACGCACCGCAGGTCGAGTTGACCTTCAGCTCGTCGCGCAGCCGGCCGAGGATGTGGAAGACCTGGCGGCCGGCTCCGGCGAGGGCGCCGATGGGCATCAGCAGCGGGTCGACGACGATGTCCTCGCGCGGGATGCCATGGTCGGCCGCCCGTTCGACGATCCGCCTGGCGACGCCGAAGCGCACGTCCGGGTCCATGCTGATGCCAGTCTCGTCGTTGCTGATCGCGACGACCGCACAGCCGTACTTCTTGACCAACGGCAGGACGCGCTCGAGGCGCTCGTCTTCGCCGGTCACGCTGTTGAGCAGGGCCTTCCCCTGGTAGACGGCAAGGCCCGCCTCGAGCGCCTCGACGATCGACGAATCGATCGACAGCGGGAGGTCGGTCAGTGACTGGACGAGCTTGATCGTGTCGGCCAGGATCGCCGGCTCGTCCGCCAGGGGGATGCCTGCGTTGACGTCCAGCATGTGCGCGCCGGCCTCGACCTGGGCGATGGTGTCGCGCTCCACCCGCGAGAAGTCACCGGCCTTCATCTCCTCCATGAGGACTTTGCGACCGGTCGGGTTGATGCGCTCTCCGATGATCACGAACGGCTGGTCGTCCCCGATGACGACGGTGCGGGTCGCGGAGCTGACGACGGTCCGGGTCATGCGTCGGGCTTGCCCTGGGTCTCGTCGTGCGCCGGCGCCAACGGCTTCCCGCCGTCCACGCCGCCGGACAGGATGAGCATCGCCAGGCGATGCTTGTCGTAGTCGGCCTCGAGCCGCTCGGCCTCGGCCGCGACCTCGTGATCGATGTCGTCGCCGCAACGTGTCTGCGTGCGGCGCCACTCCTCGATGTAGGCGTTGTAGGCACGCTTGCCGGCGCGGCTGGCGGCCTTGTCGATCGCGACCTGGAAGCGCGGATGGAGGACGATCTTGCTCTGCCGGCGGCCCTCCTTCGCGGTGACCTGTGCGGGGATGTCCCGCCACCAGATGACCGTCATGGTCCCCACGTGTCAGTGCCCTCCCGGCTCGATGACCGACACCACGGCGGGTGCCGGCCGACCCGCGGCGATGGCAGCGATGGTCGTCCCGAGCTGGCCGTAGCCGGTCCGCCGCTGCTCGTACGCGAGGCCGAGCCGCCGAGCGGCGCGGCGCGCGGCGGTCGCCAGCGCCGGATCATCGGTCTGCGCGAGGTAGACGAGACGGCGGTAGTTGCCGAAGTACTGGTCGCGCAGCTCCGGATGTCGATCCAGGCCCAGGCCCTTGATGACGAGCCGGTCGAAGTTGCGCGCCAGGAAGTCTGTGAGGAAGAACGTGGCGGGCTCGTCCTCGACGATCCGGGCGAATTCCGGGCTCGTCGCGTAGAACTCATAGCAGTGGGCGCCGGCCAGGCGCTCGACCCCTTCTTCCGCGATGACCGGGTCGAGCAGGCCGCCGGTGCCGCAGTCGGCGTAGGCCACGAACACGCGGTCATACCCGGCGCGACGGCGACGGATGCGCTCGCGGACGGCCGCCGGGATGCCGCCGGGCCGGTTGTGGAGGGTGGCCGGCAGGCAGGTGATGTCGACGTTCGGGAGGTCGCGCGTAAGTGCGACGAGCTCATTGGCGAGCGCCCCGCAGCCGACCACGAGGACCCGCGGGGAGTGGCGGTCAGGCCGGGACGCTGGCACGTGACCGGGCACGTCGCTCGTCGATGAGGCGCCGCGCAGTCTCTGCGGCCACGCCGGCGTCGCGGCAGTAGGCGTCGGCCCCGACCGCCATGCCGAACTCCTCGTTCAGCGGCGCGCCACCGACCAGCACGATGTAGTCGTCACGCATGCCGCGGTCCTTGAGCGTCTGGACGACGACCTTCATGTACGGCATGGTCGTCGTGAGCAGGGCGCTCATGCCCAGGATGTCCGGCTTGTGCTGCTCGAGCGCGTTCAGAAACTTGTCGGCGTCGGTGTTGATGCCAAGATCGACGACCTCGAAGCCGGCGCCCTCGAGCATCATCCCGACGAGGTTCTTGCCGATGTCGTGGATGTCGCCCTTGACGGTGCCGATCACGACCTTGCCGACGGGTTCCGCGCCCGTCTCCGCGAGCAGCGGCCGGAGGATCTCCATGCCTGCCTTCATCGCGTTGGCGGCCAGCAGGACCTCGGGCACGAACAGGATGCCGTCGCGGAAGTCGATGCCGACGATCTTCATCCCGGCGACGAGTGCATCGTCGAGTACCTTCGTGGCTGAGAAACCGCGCTCGAGGAGGATGTTCGTCCCCTGGACGATCTCCTCTTTCATGCCGTCGTAGAGGTCGTTGTGCATCTGCTCGACCAGCTCGTCATCCGACAGGGCGGTGAGGTCGATGTCCTGATACTCGTCGGTCATGGTGGAGCTCCAGGGATCCCGCGTGGGGAGGGACCGGCCGCGGGGGGTTCCACATCGTGGAACCGTGCCGTATCATGGAACCCGCGACCACGAATCTAGCCGACGAAGGGGTCCCGTGTCCAGCGTCCAATCCATCAGGCGAGCTTTCGCGGTGCTCGATGCCCTCGACGAGGGCCCGCTGGGCGTGACCGATGTCGCCGACCGGGCCGCCCTGCCGAAGTCGACAGCGGCGCGCTTGCTCGCCACGCTCGTCGGCGAGGGTGCGGTCGAGCAGGTGCCCGGCGAGACGTCGTACCGGCTCGGGCCGCGGCTCGTGACGCTCGCCGGTGGCTTCAGCCTGGTCCGTTCGCTGGCTGCCGTCGGCAGGCCCATCCTGGCCGATCTCGCGTCGGCCTCCGGCGAGGCCGCGGGGCTCGGCGTCCCGGACGGCGACCTGGTCCACTACATCGACCAGGTGGACACGCCGAACCCGGTCGTCGTCCGCGACTGGACCGGCGCTCGGGCACCGCTTCACGCGGTCTCATCAGGGCAGGTGCTGTTGGCCTTCCGCACGCCGGCTGCGATCGAGCGCTACCTCGCGCAGCCGACCCTCGAGCGCTTCACACCCCGCACGCTGGCCGACGCCGATGCCGTGCGCGATCGCCTGCGCGACATCAGGCGGCGTGGCTACGCTTGGGCGATCGAGGAGTTCGATGACGGGATCGCGTCGGTCGCCGCGCCCATCGCCGACGCATCGGGTGAGGTCATCGCGGCCGTCCACCTCCACGGACCGTCGTACCGATTCCCAGCGGCGGGGCGGGAGGCGAAGCTGGCTCAGCTGGTCGTGACCGGCGCGGCCCGGATCGCTGCGGGCCTGCGCGAACGCTGATTCGGGGCGCGGCCCTCAGTCGGGCTTGGTCGCGTTCACCGGCTCGAGATCGATCGTCCGGACCTGGCGGGTCTTGCCAGCCTCGGTGCGCACGACGGCCGAGGGGATGACACCCTTCGACAGCTTCTCGATGACGGCGACTTCCCCGGAATACAGGCCAGTCCCGGTGATGCGGACCCGTCCCCCGACGGAAAGTCCGGTGCGGCCCTTGCCCGCTGTCAGATCGATGATGGCGACGGTGGGCCGAACATACGGCGCGTCGTCCGGCAGCCCTGTGGGCGGCGGTGGTCGATTGGCGGTCTTGGGCGGCGGGTATGTGACTTTCCGTCTTGCCATCTGTTCTCCTGCTACTCGGATTCGGCCGGCTTCGCGGCCCGTTTGACCTTGGCGGCCTTCTCCTCGACGTCCGCGGCGAGCTCGGCGGCCTCCTCGGCCGCTGCCGCCTGGGCATCGTCAAGGCTACCGGTGATGGCCTCCGGACTGTCCGCCCCGGCCTTCGTGCGGACCTCCGCGACCTGGGCATTGACCTTCGAACGCACGTCCCGCGTCCTCGTCTCGATCTCGTCCCCGAGCTCGCCGAGCCTGCGGTCCACGCGGTATCGATCCCGGAAGCGCGACCCAGACCGCGACATGTACCACGCGGCCGCACCCGCGGCCACGGCGACTCCGGTGATCACGCCCCCGATGAAGCCCATAGGGTCACCCTCCTTTCAGCGCGGGTCGATTCCGCGCGGTCGGACCCGAGTGTAGCGCCAAGCGGTCAGTCACCCACCACCGCGGACCCGCCGGATCTCCGCGCTGATGGCGGGCACCACGGCGGTGACGTCGCCGATCACGGCGTAACTCGCACGGCGGAAGATCGGGGCGTCCGGGTCGGTGTTGATCACCAGGATCCGCTTGGCCGCCTTCGCGCCGACGATATGCTGGATCGCGCCGCTGATGCCGCAGGCGATGTACAGGTCCGGTGCGATACGGGTCCCCGTCTGACCGATCTGCTGGGCGTGCGGACGCCAGCCGAGGCTGGTCGCCACCCGCGACACGCCCACCGCGGCGCCGAGCAACCCGGCCAGCTCGTCGAGCATCGCGAACGCCTCGGCGCTGCCGAGCCCGCGTCCACCACCGACCACGACCTTGGCGTCCGCGAGCGAGATACTGTCACCGGCGGTCATGTCGTGACCGACGACGCGCGCCCGCAGATCGGCGTCGGTGATGGCCGGATCGACCCGCGTCACCGTGGCCGGCGCGGCCGAGGCCGAGGCCGAAGGTTCGAGCGCCGGAACGGCGTGCGCGGCAACGGTCAGGAGGCGCGGCTGGCCGTCGAGGAAGGCCTCTTCGAGCAGGCTGCCCGCCCAGCGCTGGCGGGTCACCCGCCAGCGGTCGCCCGGCAAGACCGAGACGACATTGGCGGCCATCGGGACATCCACTCGAGCCGCGACATGCGCGAGCACCTCGGTGGCTCGCTCACCGCCGGAGGCGACGATCGCCGCGAACGGCCCTGCCGTCGCGACCTGGGTGACGGCGGCGGCCCAGGCGGCCGGGGCGTATGCCGCGAGCCCCTCGCCCGCCACGAGGTCGACGGTGCTCACCCCGTACCCGCCCAGCGCGGGAGCAGCGTCCGCGGCGCCATCCGCCTCCGAAGCGCTCGCGAAGACGACCGCGTGGACCTCGCCACCGATGGCTTTCGCGATACCCCCGGCGACGCCGAGGGCCTCGGCACTGAGCCGGTCGGGGGCACCGCCCGCGAGCTCGACCAGGACGAGGACCGCGCTCATAGGACGCCCAGCTCGCGCATCAGCTCGACGACCCGTGGCGCCGCCTCCGGGCCGTTGCCCAGGATCTCGACATGCTGCTCCTGCTCGACGGGAACCTGAAGGCGATCGAGGGTCGGTCCGCCGGGGCGTCGCTCTGGCACGATCCGCTCGATCTCCTTGCGCTTCGCGCGGAGCCGCCCCGGCACCGACGGATAGCGCGGCAGGTTGATTCCCTCGCGAACCGCAACGACGGCGGGGAGCGGCAGCTCGTAGACGTCGGCGCCGCCCGGGACCTGCCGACGCGCGGTTGCGACCCCGTCGCGCACCTCGAGCGCCTTGATGCCCGTGACGATGGGCCGGTCGAGCGCGACCGCGACGCGGATCGCCACCTGGTAGCCACCCGAGTCGGCCGACTCGTTCCCGGCGAGGATCAGGTCGAACGGCCCGCCGGCCGCCTCGAGGTCCTTCACGGCGTCGGTGATCGCGCCGGCCGTCGCGACCGGGTCCCAGTCGGACCCATCGGTCTCGAGCAGGACCGCGCGTTCGATGCCGATCGCGAGCGCATCGCGCAGCTGGTCGGCCGCCTCGGTCGGGCCGAGCGTCAGCACGACCGACTCGCCGCCGTTCGCATCGATCAGCCGGACGGCCTCCTCGACCGCGCATTCCTCGTGCGGGCTGACGACAAAGCCGAGGTAGCGCGTGTCGATCGACCGGGCGTCATCGGCGAGCACGATCCGGCCGCCTGTGGCCGGGACGCGCTTGACGAGGACGAGGATGCGCACGCCTGCGGTCAGCTCCGGATCCGCTCGTTGTCGGGGTCGAACAACGGGGTGCTGCCGGCCACCGCGACCGTGACCGGATAGCGCTCCCCGAAGTACTCGACGAGGAGCTTGGTGCCTTCGACGGCCTGCTCCGGCGGCAGGTAGGACATCAGCAGATGCTTGCCGAGCGATGGCCCGGAGCCGGCGCTCGTGACATACGACCGCCGGCCCTTCGCGTCGACCAGCGGGCTGCCGTCGTCGGCGAGGATCGGCTCACGGCCGAGCATGTAGCGCTTCACGCCGCTCGTCGAGGTGGGGTCGTCGACGGTCAGCGTGCACAGGATCGCGGCCGGTGCCGCGTCGCGCTGGCGGATGTAGGCCTCTCGCCCGACGAAGTCCTGGTCCTTGACCGTCGGACGCGCCATCCCGGCCTCCACGAGGTCGAACTCGAGCTCGAGCTCGGCTCCGTGCGCGCGGTAGCCCTTCTCGAGGCGTGACGTGACCGCGTACGTGCCGATGCCGACCGGCACGAGACCGTACGGGAGCCCCGCACGCCAGATGGCGTCCCAGACGCGCAGACCCTGCTCGATCGGGACGTAGATCTCCCAGCCCAACTCGCCCACGTAGCTGATGCGCGAAGCGAGCGTCCGCACGCCATCGATATCCACGGTCTTCGAGGTCAGGAACGGGAAGCCCTTGTGGCTGATGTCGGCGCTGCCGTCCGCCGCCGCACCGAGGATGTCCCTCGCGCGCGGACCCCACAGCCCGAACGTCGTGAACGCGTTCGTCACGTCCTGCAGTTGGGCCGAGCCGTCTGCGGGCATCGCGTCCCGGAAGATCTTTTTGTCGCGCATTCCCATGCCGCCACCAGTAACGACCCGGAATCGGTCGTGCGCCAGCCGCATGATCGTGAGGTCGGCCAGGATCCCCCCGGCGCTGTTCAGGAGCGGCGTGTACACCGTCCGGCCGGGTGCGACGTCGACCCGATTGACGGCCAGGCGCTCCAGGGTCGCGAGGGCCCCCGGGCCGGTCACGTCGAAGATCGCGAAGGCCGACAGGTCGACGAGACCGGCACGGTCGCGCATGGCGAGGTGCTCGGCGTTGATGATCGGCGACCACCAGCGCGATTCCCACTCGGCCTCGCGCGGCATGACCCGATCGCCGTATTCGCCGAGGAGCGACTCGTTCGTGCCGTACCAGTACGGCCGCTCCCAGCCCGCCGCCTCGAAGAACTCTGCGCCGAGCTCGACATGCCGGTCGTAGGCCGGCGACAGCCGGATGGGCCGGTTCGACGCCCATTGCTCCATCGGGTGGACGATGCCGTAGGTCTTGTTGAAGCCCTCGCTGGCTCGGGCCGCGATGTGCTGAGCGGTCTTGTGGTGGTCATAGAAGCGCGCGATGTCGGATCCGTGCGGGTCGATCTCCGGCTCGCCGGTCGTCATCCACTCGGCGATCGCCTTCGCGATCCCCGGCGCTTCCTTGATCCAGATCGCGGCTGCCGACCAGAGGCCCTTCACCTCGGGGGTCTCGCCGATGATGGGGTTTCCATCCGGTGTCAACGACAGGAGGCCGTTGATGGCGAGCTTCACCCCGACCGACTCGTCACCGACGATCTCGGGGAAGAGCTCGAGGGCATCCTCGAGCTGCGGGTCGAAGTCCTCCTGCGTGAACGGCAGCATCGTCGGCGACAGCGCCGACGCCTCGATCGACGGGATGTCATCGGCGTCCATCAGGATCGCACGGTGAGCGTACGAGCCAACCTCGAAGCCGGTCCCGTGCTGGCGCTCGTACATGTTGGTGTCCATGTCGCGGACGATCGGGAAGCCGACCTCCTTGGTCGTGTGCTCGAACTGCGGCACCGGGCCGATGTCGATCATCTGGTGCACTGCCGGTGTCAGCGGGATCGACGCCCCGGCCATCCGCGCGATCCGCGGGCTCCAGACCCCGCAGGCGACGACCACGGTGTCGGCGGCGATGTCGCCCTGATCCGTGCGCACACCCCGGACGTGGCCGTCGACGACGGCGACGCCCGTGACCTCGACGCCTGCGGCGACCGTGAGCGCACCCATGGCCTGAGCCTTCTGGCGCATGAGCGTGCCGGCCTGGAGCGAGTCGACGATCCCGACGCCCGGCGAATAGAAGCCGCCGAGGATCACCGACTCCTCGATGAACGGGACCATCTCCTTGACTTCGGCAGGGGTGAGCAGCCGCGTGCCCTCGATCCCCCACGAGGTCGCTGCCGCCATCCGCCGCTTGAGCTCTTCCATGCGCTCCGGTGTCCGAGCGACCTCGATCCCGCCGGTCTCGTCGTACACGCCGAGCTCCCGGTACTGGCGGGCGCTCTCGACCGTGAACGCGGTCATCTCCTTCGAGTGGTCGGTCAGGAAGATGAAGTTCGAAGCATGACCGGTGGACCCGCCGGGGCTCGGCAGCGTGCCCTTGTCGAGCAGCACGATGCTGCGCCAGCCCTGCTCCGCCAGGTGGTACACCATGCTGTTGCCGACGATGCCCGCGCCGATGACGACGACGTCCGCTCGCGCCGGGAGCGCGCCCATGCAGACCCTCCTCCTCCGCTGCTCGATCCGTGGGACGAGGTTAGGAGGATAGCGGTCCGGCGCGACGCAGACGTATCGCGACATTCTCGACGGGTCTCGGTCGAGCCGGCGCCTGCCGACACGCCACCAGCAGTGGCGCCCTCGCGATGGGCTCCGCGTGAGCCCGCGCCCAGGCTGCATCCTGGGCGTACGGACGCGCATGTTCGTGCGTCCCGCGCCATCGGGAATGGCGCCGGGGGCTCGGGGCGCCGACCAGCGCAACGTGCCGACCCAGCCCGCGGCACCGACCCTTGACGCCGCCACGAGCCGCACCGACGCTAGCGACTCCGCGGGGGAGCCCGCAGTCGAGGGGACCGTGCCAAGCCTGTTCATCGATGGGGAATGGGTCGCCTCGGGTGACGGGACGTGCAGTCCAGTCATCAACCCGAGCGACGCTTCGGTCGTGACCGAGGTCGATGTCGCGACCGACGACCAGGTGCAGGGAGCGATCGCCGCGGCACGCCGCGCCTTCGACCACACCGACTGGCCGCGTACCCCGACCGCGGAGCGCGCCGCCCTCCTTGACCGGGTCGCCGACCTGCTCGAGCGCGACGTCGAGGAGCTGGCGCGCGAGGAGACGCTCAATACCGGCAAGGCGATGCGTGAGAGCCGCGCCGACATCGCCGACGTGACGCGCGTCTTCCGCTACTACGCGGATCTCGCCGACAAGGAGGCGGGCCGGATGGTCGAGACCAGCGAGCCGGACGCCGTGAGTCGGATCGTCCACGAACCGATCGGGGTGTGCGGCCTGATCGGACCGTGGAACTACCCGCTCCTGCAGCTGTCGTGGAAGATCGCGCCGGCGCTCGCGGCCGGGTGCACGGCCGTCATGAAGCCCGCCCACGTGACGCCGCTGACGGCGATCCACCTGACCCGCCTCCTCGAAGAGGCTGGCACGCCGCGGGGCGTCGTGAACCTCGTCCTCGGGCCGGGCGAGCGGGTCGGGCAGGCACTCGCCGATTCGCCGGAGGTGGACCTCGTCTCACTGACCGGTGGCATCGAGGCCGGGCGCGCATTGATGCGCGGTGCCGCGGTGAATGTGAAGCGCGTCGCGCTCGAGCTCGGTGGCAAGAGCCCGAACATCGTGTTCGCCGACGCCGATCTCGAGACGGCCGTCGATAACGCGTTGACCGCGGCGTTCGTGCACTCAGGCCAGGTGTGCTCGGCTGGCTGCCGGGCGATCGTCGAGACGAGCATCCACGACGAGTTCGTGGCCGCACTCGGCGAGCGAGCCGAGCGGATCAGGCTCGGGCACGGCCTCGACGACCGGACCGAGGCCGGCGCCCTCATCTCCGCGGAGCATCGGGCAAAGGTCGAGGCGCATGTCGCCGATGCCCTGCGCGCGGGGGCGCGGCTGGTGGCCGGGGGCCGACGACCCGACGAGCCCGAGCTCCAGGCCGGCTTCTTCTACCGACCGACGGTCTTCGCCGATGTCCGGCCCGACATGCGGATCGTGCGCGAGGAGGTGTTCGGCCCGGTCATGACGGTCGAACGGTTCTCGACCGAGGACGAGGCGATCGAGCTCGCCAACGCCACCGACTACGGCCTGGCCGGCGCGGTCTGGACGACCGACGCCTCGCGCGCGCAGCGGGTCGCCGGCCGGCTGCGGGCGGGGACGGTCTGGATCAACGACTACAACCGCTACGTGCCGCAGGCGGAGTGGGGCGGCTTCAAGCTGTCAGGGATCGGCCGGGAACTTGGCCTGAGCGGTCTCGACGAGTACCGTGAGGCGAAGCACATCTGGCAGAACACCGCGCCTGGTCCGACGGGGTGGTTCTCGGGCTGAATCGATAGCGCCCGGACGGTGTCCGGGCGCTCATCGTGTGGCGGGCGACGGAGGTTACTCGGCCGGGATCTCCGCATGGATCGCGTCGAGGTCGACACCCTGCGATCGGCGGTACAGCCGGGCGGCGACGTAGACGGCCGCGGCGAGCCCGTAGAGCACGCCGAGGAAGATGATCGAGTTGGTGTTGCCCACGCCGATGCCGTACAGCGCATCGGTAAGCCACAGGTAGATCGTGTAGGCCAGGATCACCGTGATGATCAGGCTGGCGATGGTGATCGGCACCTTCAGCCGGGCGATTGGCGAGTTGTCGAAGAGCTGTGGTTTCCACCACGGCAGGATCGTGGCGGCGACCGTGCTCCCCAGGAACGTCACGGCGATCACGAGGGTGGCGTCGAGCGTGAGCGCCCGGAAGTCAGCCGAGAACGCGTAGATCACGCTCACGACGATCGCCGGGACCATGATGAACAGGAGCGCCGTCACCGGGACGCCCCGGCCCTCGGACACCTGGGCCGCGCGTTCCGGCAGGATCCGGTCGAACGCCGCGGCGAAGATCATCCGCGTCGACGACAGGAACAGTGTCCCGGACCAGCCCAGGAACCACACTGCGAACAACACGACCATCGCGATCTGGAAGATGGCGTTGTCGATCAGGTACGACGCGAGCAGCGGCGGGTAGCTCCAGATCGGCACCGTCGGGTCGGTCGTTGTGTAGCCGTAGAACCAGTTGATGAAGTTGACGTTGGTCGCGTTGAAGAAGAGCCAGCCGAATGTCTTGGCCGCCAGCAGCACGAACACGATCGCGAGGATCGCCGTCACCCAGATGCCGCCCAGCATCCCGTTGAGGACCTTGCGGAAGTCGCCCGAGCCGCGGACCTCGCCATAGAGGGTCGAGCCCCAGTTCGGATACAGGATCCAGAACAGCATGAACGGAAGCATCACGACGGCCGCGCCCAGCGTCGCCGTCAAGTCGGTGCCCATCGCGAGCGGTTCGAGCGAGCCAGCGAAGGCGTCGTTCGTGGCCGCGTCGGCGATGGTCTTGTCGTAGGCACCGGACACGCCGAACATCCGCATGTTCGCCGTATCGAATGCCGCCTTGAACTGATCCTGGGAGGAGACCAGCATCAGGATCGCCATGATCGCGAAGCCGATGAGCCCGAGGTACAGGCACCATCGCTGGATCCGGGCGTAGCCGGCCATCCCGAGGGCGACGAGACCCGACGTCAGGGCGATGACGATGAGCGACACGACGAGCGTGCCGTTGTCGGAGCCGAAGAACTCGACGCCGGCAGTCGAGCCCAGGAGCGCGGCGAGCGGCTGGAAGAACTCGAGCTTGAGGATGGCGCCGTAGATCGGCGCCCACATCGCGAGGATGAACCACCACCCGGTGGCCGCGAGCACGAACCCGATGCCACCGCGCATGCTCCCGATGAAGCCGCCAGCGACGAGGCCGATGACCCCGGCGACGAGCGCGATCGTGCCTCCCTGCCCCAGGGCGCCGGCGACGAGGAAGAACGCGACCCCGCCGGTGATCGCCCCGGTGACGATGCCTGGCAGCCCGTCGAGCACCCGCGTCTGCCAGACGTAGTCGCCACCGGCGCGCGGCATGACCGCGATCAGTGCCGCGTACGCGACCGCCAGGAACGTCACCGCGATCGCCGCGATGATGATCGACAGCACGGGCGATGCCGTCGGCACGTAGGCGAACACCGCCAGGCTATAGAACATGCCCAGTGTGACGAGGTTGACCGACATGAACGAGTAGGTGAACGCGTCGAACGCGGACCAGCCCTTGACGAGTCCCGTCGCATTCCTGAGGAAGAGCGACGGGGACGCAGTCGTGCCAGTTGCCATGTGTCCCTCCTGATCCCTCCTGGTCCCCTCCGAAATCCCGGTCGGTGTCAGCCGTTGATCAGCAGATAGCGCTTCACCTCGCCTTTCTTGACGTCGAGGTCGACGATCGCGGCCTGGAGCACCCCGTCCTCGTAGGTGCTGCCGGGGTTGACGGCGAGGGTGCGACCGATCTTCACGGCGCCTCGCCCTTCGTGGATGTGGCCGTGGAGCGACAACATCGGGCCGTACGCGCTGATAGCGTCCCGGACGGCGTGCGACCCGACGGGAACCAGCGCCTGGCCGCCCGAGGTGTACTTGAGATCGGCGTCAAGCTGCGGCGCCGAGTCGAGATTCGAGCCGTAGGGCGGAGCGTGGAAGTTGAAGATCGAGCGGCGCGGGTCGGCGACGTCGGCGACCAGCCCGTCGATCCGGGCACGCAGCTCGTCCTCGGGTAGCTCGCGGAACGTCTTCCAGGGCGTGGGATTGGCCCATCCCGTCGAGATCAGCGAGATCCCGTCCAGCGCGATCGTGTTCGCCTCGCCGAGCTCGACGAGTATCGCCGCCGCGATGATCGGGTCGATCTCGAACATGTCGTCGTTCGCGGGCGAGACTATGCAGCGGATGCCCTTTCCCTCCAACCGCTCGTCGGCGAGCGCCATCCAGCGCTCGACATTGCGCAGCATCTCGTCCTTGAACCGCGCGTCGACGAGTGACTGGTCTGCGCCCCACGCCTCCAGCTCGTCGGGCTCGAGCACGACCGGGTAATAGCCGCGATCCGAGATCCGCTTCTCCATCGCACGAAGCTCGTCCTCGGTCGCCAGCCGGTGCGCCTGCTCCTGCAGCGTCAGCTCCCAGCCGCCATCCCGGTGCACGATCGGGACCATCGCTTTGCCGGTCATGTCGCCGCCCATGATCAGGACGTCGGCCTTGTGGAATGCCCCGGCGTTGAGGAACTTGCGCCAGCACACCTCGGAGCCGTGGACGTCGGTCGCGAAGAAGATCCTCATAGCGCTCGGTGCTCCATCTCCTCGGGCTCGGCGTACCACGAGACCCGCTCACCGACACGGGCGCGCAGCCGCCAGCGCGTCGACTTCGGGGCTCCGTCGATCGCCGTACGCAGCGCGGCCACCTGCGCTGACGAGTCGAACTTGACCGCCTCCCCGGTGCCCAGGTCGAGGTCGTCGGGGTGCAGGTCCGTGGCGAGGAACTGGTCGAGCTTGTCGAGGTTGCCGGTGACGGTCCGCCACCAACCCCAGTCGTTCGAGGTGATGTCGAGGATGCGCGGGACGTTGATGGCGCCCGGGCCGTGGAGGGCGTCGACCCCATCGTCCTGCGCGAGAGGATGCTCCGCCAGCAGGATCAGCGCATCGAGCACGTCTTTGCGGTTGATCTTGACCACCTGGAGCTTGGACAGCAGGAGCTCGGCGAGGGGCAGCGTCGGCCGTGACTTGGACAGCCGTGATCCGAATTCGACGCGGTGGCACATCTCGAGCGCGTCGACGAGGACGTCGACCGGCCGCCGACGCGGCACATCGACGAAATACGCCTGCTTCTGGCCGAACAGCGCGTTCTGCTGGCTATCGGGCGTGTAACCCTCCGCCTCGAGCAGCTTGTAGACGCCCGAGCGGTCCCGCGACGTGGTCGCGAAGTCGAGGTCCACCTCGGTGCGTCGGGTCCTGGCCGGCCAGCGTGGCGCGTGGGCGCGAATGGCCATGCCGCCCATCAGCCGGAGCGTCAGCCCGCGCGCATCGGCGACCTCGACGAGCCGGAGCGATTCCTCCAGCGGATCCGCGAGGGTCGTTGGTTCGCCGGTGACGCCGGGCTCGCTGGCCATCACCCTCCTCCAGGCCGCGTTCGCTCCCAAGGGAGCAGCGTGCGACGCAGTATAGGTGGTCGATTCCACCGTCCCGACGGGCATCGCGGAGCGCGAGGCACGATCGAACGCCCGTATCCTGACCGACACCATGCGGGCACCGCGCGTCGTGATCATCGGAGCCGGGATCGTCGGCTGCTCGCTGGCGGACGAGCTTGTCCTGCGCGGGTGGTCGGATGTGACGGTCGTGGACCAGGGGCCGCTGTACAAGACCGGCGGGTCCACCTCGCACGCACCCGGGATCATCTTCCAGACCAATGCGTCGAAGACGATGACCGAGTTCGCCGGGTATACGGTCGAGAAGGCGCGGTCCCTTACTCTCGACGGTCGGTGGTGTCTGAACCCCGTCGGCAGCCTGGAGCTCGCTCTCACGCCCGAACGGCTGGCCGAGATCCACAGGCGCCGCGACTTCGCCGAGTCGTGGGGCCTCGCCGGCCGCGTGATCGATCCGGACGAGACGGCGGCGCTGTGGCCGCTCATCGATCGCGACGCCATCGTCGGTGCGTATCACGTGCCATCCGACGGCCTGACCGATTCGGTCCGCGTCTCCGAGGCCCAGGCGCGCCGCGCGATGGAGGGAGGCGCGACGTTCCTCGGCGAGCACACCGTCACCGGTATCCGGACGGACGACGGCCGGGTCCGGGCGGTCCTCACGGATCGCGGCGAGATCCCGGCCGACATCGTGGTCTGCGCGGCGGGCATCTGGGGTCCGCTGATCGGGGCGATGGTCGGGATGACGGTCGCACTCCAGCCGCTCGCCCACCAACTCAGCTGGACGACTGTCCTTCCCGAGGTCGTCGCCATGGGCATCCCGCCCGACCTCGAGGCGATCCATCCGAACATCCGCGTGCAGGACCGGGACATGTACTTCCGCGAGTACCCGGACCGCCTCGCGGTCGGCGGCTACGGGCATGTGCCGCTGCCGGTCGATGCGGCGGACCTGCTCCATCCGCGCGATGCGCCGGTCATGCCGTCGGTCCTCGCGTTCACGCCCGACACCTTCGCCGAGACCTGGTCCTGGGCCGAGGAGCTGGTTCCCGCCCTCCGCCCGGCCGAGGCCCGGATCGAGCGCGGCATCAATGGGATCTTCTCGTTCACGACGGACGGCTTCCCGCTCATGGGCGAGTCGCCCGACATCGGCGGCCTCTGGCTGGCCGAGGCCGTGTGGGTGACGCACGCGCTCGGCGTCGGGCGGGCAATGGCCGAGTGGCTCGTCGATGGAGGGTCGGCGACCGATCTCCACGAGTGCGACCTGAACCGGTTCGAGGCGCACCAGCTGGCGCCGGAGTACATCCACGACCGCGGCATCCAGAACTACGTCGAGGTATACGACATCGTCCACCCGCTCCAGCCGATGGAGGACCCGCGGCCGATGCGGACCTCGCCGTTCTACGAGCGGGAGCAGGAACTCGGCGCGTACTTCCTGGAGGGCGGCGGCTGGGAGCGGCCGCACTGGTACGGCGTCAACGAGCGACTGCTCGGCCGGTACGGCGGCGAGATCCCCGCTCGCAACGCCTGGGCGTCCCGCTACTGGCACCCCATCGTGGGCGCGGAGGCGAGGGCGACGCGAGACGGCGTGGCGATGTACGACGTGACGCCACTCAAGCGGATCGCGGTCGAGGGACCCGGGGCAATGGCGTTCCTCGAGGGCCTCACGACCAACCGGCTTGACCGCCCGGTCGGGAGCGTGATCTACAGCCTCATGCTCGATGCGCGCGGTGGCATCCGCAGCGACCTGACGATCGCCCGTCTCGGGCCGGACCGGTTCCAGATCGGCGCGAACGGCCCGCTCGACCTCGACCTGCTGACCCGGCGCGCTCCACGAGACGGCAGCGTCGCCGTCCGCGACCTCACGAGCGGGACCTGCTGCATCGGGCTGTGGGGTCCGCGCGCCCGCGACGTGCTCGCATCGGTGACGGATGCCGACGTGTCCAACGAAGCCTTCGGATACTTCCAGGCGCGAGAGCTGTGGGTCGGCACGGTGCCGGTCACGGCACTCCGCCTGTCGTACGTGGGCGAGCTCGGCTGGGAGTTGTACACGACCGCGGATATGGGTCTGAGGCTGTGGGACACGCTCTGGGCGGCCGGCCAAGAGCACGGGGTGATCGCCGCGGGTCGGGGCGCTTTCGGATCGCTCCGTCTCGAGAAGGGCTACCGCTCCTGGGGTGTCGACATGACGACCGAGCACGATCCATACGAAGCCGGCCTCGGGTTCGCCGTGCGCATGGACAAGGGCGAGTTCGAGGGACGGGACGCGCTCGTCGGCAGGAGCACGGAGAGGGCCGAGCGACGCCTCGTGCCCCTCCTCATCGGCGACAAGGCGGCAGTCGTGATGGGCAAGGAGCCGGTCCATGTCGAGGGCCGGCCGGCGGGATACGTCACGAGCGCCGGATACGGCTACTCCATCGATGCGCCGATCGCGTACGCCTGGCTCCCGGCGGATGCCGCACAGCCCGGGCGGTCCGTCACGATCCGCTACTTCGGCGAGGGCGTGCCGGCCACCGTCGCCTCCGATCCACTCTTCGACCCGCAGATGACGCGTTTACGAGCCTGAGGACGCGAAAGCGGGCGGTATCCGGAGTCATCAGGCCGACTTTGGTATTGACGCCCGGGGCGGTCGGTTGTGCAATGCACCGACACCGGAACCCGCCCCAGGGGTCGGCCGGTCCGGGACGGCCCGAGCATGAGGAGGCCTCGGGTCCGGTCTGTGACGAAAATGACCGTCAGCCACCGCGATGTTGGAGGAGACACGTTGACCATGAAACGGAATATGACCCGCTGGGCGGGTCTGCTAGCCGCATCGGCCATCCTGTTCGCAGCCTGCGCCGCGCCGGCCGGGACCGCCGCTCCGTCGGTGGCGCCATCGGTCGCCCCGTCGGTCGAACCGTCAGCCGGCTCCGCCGCGCCGTCGGTGGCAGCGGGCGGGTACGAACAATTCGTCCCCGATCAGGCGCTGCTCGACGCCGCCAAGGCGGAAGCCACGCTGTCGACCATCGCCTTGCCGCACGATTGGTGCAACTACGGCGAGAGCATCAGCGTGTTCAAGGAGCGCACCGGCCTCGAGGTCAACGAGCTCGATCCCAACGCCGGGTCGGGTGACGAGGTCGAGGCCATCCGCGCCAACAAGGACAACGCCGGCCCGACGGCTCCGGACGTCATCGACGTCGGCCTGTCGTTCGGTCCGTCGGCCAAGGAAGAAGGCCTGCTCCAGGCGTACAAGGTCGCGACGTGGGACACCATCCCGGACGACGCGAAGGACGCCGAGGGCTTCTGGTGGGGCGACTACTACGGTGTCCTCTCGTTCGAGGTGAACAAGGCTGTCGTGCCGAACGTTCCCGCGGACTGGGCGGACCTGCTGAAGCCTGAGTACAACGGACAGGTCGCCCTGGCCGGCGATCCACGCACCTCCAACCAGGCCATCCAGGCCGTCTACGCGTCGGCGCTCGCCAACGGCGGATCGCTCGACGACGCGCAGCCCGGTCTCGACTTCTTCAAGCAGCTCAACGACGCGGGCAACCTGAAGCCGATCATCGCGACGGCGGCTACCGTCGCAGCGGGCGAAACGCCCATCACGATCCGTTGGACCTACAACGCGCTGTCGAACCGTGACACCACGGCCGCCAGCGGTGGCCCGGAGATCGCGGTCGTCGTCCCGGCATCCGGCCGCTTCGCCGGCGTCTATGTCCAGGGCATCAGCGCCTTCGCGCCGCACCCGAACGCTGCCAAGCTGTGGCAGGAGTTCCTGTACAGCGATGAAGGCCAGAACGTCTGGCTCAAGGGCTACTGCCACCCGATCCGCTACGAGAACCTCGTGACGGAGAACAAGGTGCCGCAGGAACAGCTCGACAAGCTGCCGGATGTCGAGGGTGCTGTGTTCCCGACCCTCGACCAGCTCAACGCGGCGACCGAGCTCATCACCAAGGGCTGGGACAGCACGGTGGGAGCCAACATCCAGTAGCCGCCTAGACCGACGACGAGGACACCGTGGCGCAGGCCGCCGCGGTCAACGAGCAGGAGGCGCAGATCGCGCCCCCTGCTCGCACGCGTCGGAGTTGGTCGTGGCTCGGCCTCGTTCCGTTCCTGCTGTTCTGTACGGCCTTCCTGTTCCTTCCGGTGGCGTTCCTGGTCATCGGCAGCTTCAACGACATCGAGGGCAACCTCACACTCAAGAACTACGCCGACCTGTCCACTGGCATCATCCCCGGGGCGTTCGCCAACAGCATCGAGATCAGCCTGGTCACTGCGATCGCCGGCGGGATCTTCGGGTTCCTGCTGGCCGCAGCCGTGATCCTGGGCGGGCTGCCGGGCCCCTTGCGGGGCGGGTTGATGACGTTCTCCGGCGTGGCCTCGAACTTCGCTGGCATCCCGCTCGCCCTGGCCTTCATCTTCACGCTCGGCACGCTGGGTTTCCTCACGACGCTGCTCCAGGGCCTCGGGTTCACGGGGTTCAAGGGCGTCAACCTCACCTCGAAGTTCGGCGTCGAGGTCGTCTACATGTACTTCCAGTTCCCGCTCATGGTGCTGATCATCGCGCCCGCACTGGAGGGCCTCCGGCGGGAATGGCGGGAAGCCGCCGAGAACATGGGCGCCTCCGCGTTCCAGTACTGGCGACACGTCGCCCTGCCGATCCTGACGCCGTCCATCCTCGGCACGATGATCCTGCTGTTCGGGAATTCGTTCGGGGCCCAGGCGACGGCCTTCCAGCTGACGGGCGGCACCCTGCCGCTGGTAACGCTCGTGATCAGCTCCCAGATCCGGGGCGACGTCCTGCATAACCCAGGGCTGGGCTATGCGATGGCGATGGGGATGGTCGTGATCATGGCCATCTCGATCCTGCTCTACACGGTGCTCCAACGGCGCGCCGAACGGTGGCTCCGCTCGTGACGGCGATCGGCCGAGCGCGACGTCGCGGCGTCGGCGCCTGGTGGGCGTGGCTGGTGTTCATCCTCGGGGCGCTCTATTTCATCCTGCCGTTGCTGGGAGTCTTCTTCCACTCGATCCGGACCCGGCCGGACATCTTCCTGGCCTACCGTCAGGTGTTCGCGGACCCGGCCTTCCTGCGTGGCCTGGCCTACTCGTTCACGGCCGGTGTCCTGACCGTGGTGATCAGCCTGCTGATCATCGTTCCGACGGCGTACTGGGTGCGCTTGCGCGTCCCTCGCCTGCGGCCGGTCGTCGAGTTCGTGACGTTGATGCCGTTCGTGATCCCGCCGGTCGTGCTCGGCTTCGGGCTCATCCGGATCTACAGCACGGCTCCCTTCAAGCTGGCCAGTACCGACACGGGTCTCAACGTGATGCTCGTCGGCGCGTACGTCGTGCTGTCATTCCCGTATATGTACCGCGCGGTCGACACCGGCCTCGCAGCGATCGACGTCCGGACGCTGACCGAGGCAGCCCAGAGCCTTGGCTCAGGCTGGACGCGGATCCTCGTGCGGGTGATCTTCCCCAACCTCCGAACATCGCTGTTGTCGGGCGCGTTCCTGACCCTCGCCATCGTCATCGGCGAGTACACGATCGCCCAGGTCCTCGCTCGAACGGCGGCGTTCGCCCCGTACCTGTCGCTACTCGGGCGCAACCAGCCCTACCAGCCGGCGGCGGTCTCGCTGATCAGCTTCGCGCTGACGTGGCTGGCGATGATCTTGATCGCGGTCGTCGGCCGTGGCTCGCGGCGTGAGCGAGTCACGCTCGCCGGCGCGCGCTAGGAGGACAGATCGGATGGCCTTCCTCGAGCTCGAAGAGGTCCGCAAGGCCTTCGGCCCCACCATCGCCGTGGAGGGCTTCGACCTCGCCGCCGAGAAGGGTGAGTTCGTCTCGTTCCTCGGGCCGTCGGGCTGTGGCAAGACCACCACCCTCCGGATGATCGCGGGCTTCGAGCTGCCGACGGCCGGCACGATCAAGATCGATGGGGTGGACGTGACGAACCGCCCGCCGAACCGCCGCAATGTGGGCATGGTCTTCCAGTCGTACGCGCTCTTCCCGAACATGTCCGTCGCCGACAACATCGGCTTCGGGATGAAGGTCCGCGGCCGCGGCAGGGACGAGATCAAGCAGCGGGTGGGCGAACTGCTCGAGCTCATCCATCTCGGCAGTCGCGGGGATCGGTTCCCGTGGCAGCTGTCCGGTGGCCAGCAGCAGCGCGTCGCGCTGGCGCGAGCGCTGGCGATCGAGCCCCAGGTGCTGTTACTCGACGAGCCGCTGTCGGCGCTCGACGCCAAGATCCGGGTCGCCCTGCGCCATCAGATCCGCGCGATCCAGCGGCAGCTCGGCATCACCACCGTCTACGTGACGCACGACCAGGAAGAGGCGCTGTCGCTGTCCGACCGGGTCGTGGTCATGAGCGATGGGCGCATCGAGCAGATCGGGACGCCGGCCGACATCTACAACTTCCCGGCCACCCAGTTCGTGGCGTCCTTCGTCGGAACGCTCAACCTGCTGACCGCCCAGGTCATCGACGCGGGAGCGGGACGCGTGTCTGTGGCCGGCCAGGAGATCCGTGCGGCTCGACCCGTCGAGACGGCCGGGGCTGGCTCGACGGTCACGCTGGCCATCCGGCCCGAGGGCATCGAGCTCGGCACCGATGGCGGCTCGAACCGCTTGACCGGGACCGTCGAGGACATCAGCTTCCTCGGCTCGATCGTCAGGATCCGGTCCCGATTGGATGGCGAGGGCACGACGCTGTCGCTCGACACCTTCAATGACCCGGCCCTGACGCCACCAGCGATC
>DASTIG010000014.1:0-5187 GCA_035717785.1 Candidatus Limnocylindrales bacterium | reverse complement strand
ACAGGATCTGCGTCGAGAATCCTAGCAGGGCGGTCAGCCATGCCCTGTCCGACAGGCGAGCGACACCCGTCCGGCCCAGGGTCCACCAGCACATCCCGACGGACATGGCGGCGAGGACCGCGTTGATCCCCGACTCGATCTGGTCGGCACGGACCGGTCCAGTGAACAGAACCAGCGGCATGAAGACGATCGCCGGAAACGGGGCGAATGGCACGTAGAAGCGTCCGCCGACTGGGATCACGTCAGCCGGGCCCAGCTGCACCGTCAGCCAGGTCCGCCCGTGCAGGAAGGCATCGGCGAGGTAGAAGAAGTCGCCGCGCTGCGCATCGAAGGCCCGGTTCGCGAGCCAGTACAGGACGGCACTGAGGGCGACGACGGCGAACCCGACCCACGTCGCCCGATCCAGCCGCGCGATCATGTCGCCCACCGCTCACCCAGGCTCGTGCGCGGGTCCTTGGCCGCATGGCCCACGAGGAAGGTCGCGATCAGTGTCACCCAGAAGGCGATCGGATAGATCACCGGCGGCGTGAGACCGACCAGAGGCCAAGCCGTCGCGAGCGGAATGAGGGCCGCCCACCAGCGACCGGCCGACAGGAGGAATGCGACCGGAAGGAGGAGGAGCATCGCGTAGTGATCCCACAGGATCGGCGAGACGAGCTGGCTTGCGACGACGGTCATCAAGTAAGACGCCTCGTCCGTCGCGAACCGCACGGCTGCGATCAGGATCACGACGACGGCAACGGTGCTTGCGAGTTGGATCAGCGCCGCAGCATCTGCCGGAACGCCCAGCTGGAAAGCCACGGCGCCCGGCGTGAAGTTGTGCTCCGTCGTGATCGGATCGCTGACGGTCCGAAGGAGCGTCAGGAAATCGCTCCACGCCCCGACACCCGCGAGGAGCGTAGCGAGGACCGCAAGCACGACGAGCGTGACCGCTCCGATCGCAGCCGCCCGCCAGCGACCGGTCAGGACGGCCCACACGAGGACGAGACCCGGCTGGATCTTGATCGCCGCACCGAGCGCACCGGTGATGCCGAGCCAAGCCGGTCGGTCGAACCAGCGCCAGCCCAGTGCGAGGAGCCCGAAAAGGATCGGGCCGACCTGTCCAAGCTTGACCGCGTAGACGAACGGGAACGACCAGCCCGCCAGGAACACGATCCACCAGCGGACGGTCCGCGACACCGGCAGAACCGCGACGCCGACCAGGAAGAACGCGACCGACACGGCGATCCAGATCCATGTCGCGGTCCCTCCAGCGAGCGCGCCGAACGGCACGATCAACGGGGCGAACGTCGGTGGGTAGTAGAAAAGGCCGAATCCACCGGTCTGCGTGAAGGACATGTCATAGAGCTGTTGGCCGTCGAGGAGCCGGACAGCGGCCTGGTGATATGCGAGGAAGTCGTACCCGAGCGTGTCGCCCGCGAACGCCAGGGTCGCACCGAGGCCCGCAACGAAGGACAGGATCGCGACGACCGGGAGCGCCGCGCGCGCGAATCCCGAGACAGCCTGGCGGTCCATCACGCCCTTTCAGTGGCGCTGCGGCGGCTCCCTCGGTGCATGAGCGGGATGCGGAACAGGTCCCAGGCGACCCGCAGCGCCAGCCCGGGACGGGCACGCATGCGCGACCCGCGCTTGTCGAACCAGCGGATCGGCACGATCGCGAACCGGTAACCACGGCGGCGGGCGAGGTAGATGACCTCGACATCGAACACGATGCTCGTGATGCGCTGCCGCTCGAACAGGTCCTGCGCGGCTGCCCGGGTGAACCCCTTGAACCCACACTGGGTGTCCTGGACCGGGCCGACCACCCACACGGACGCCAGCAGGTGGAACGCCTTACCAAGAAGGCGGCGGTAGCCGGGTTGCGTCGCCCGCATGTCGGAGCCGTCCGCCTGGATGCGCGACCCCAGCACGACGTCGTGGTCGGCGAGCGCGCCGACGAGGAGGGGGATCTGGTCGGGCGGGGTGGCCATGTCCGCATCGGCGAAGATGACCAGGTCGCCGGCCGCGGCCAGCATGCCGGCCCGCACCGCCGCGCCCTTCCCGCCGTGCGGCACGCGCAGGACACGCAGCGCGACGCCGGGCACCGCGCCCGATGTCTCCGGTCGCGCCTCGACCCGCGCCGCCGTGTCGTCGGAGCTCCCGTCGTCGACGACGAGGACGTCGATCGATTCCGGGAGCGCCGACGCGCCGAGTGCGCCGTCCCGTCCCCTGCCCTCGCGCCGACGGAGATAGCCGAACAGCTCGTCGAGCGCCGGATCGATCCGCTCGGCCTCGTTGAACGCGGGCAGAACGAGTGTCAGTCCGCTGGTCACGGCACCCAGTACCCGCCGAATGAGAGCACCGCGACGATCACGAACAGGCCGACGGAGATCATCGGCCAGGTCCGACGTGCCAGGATCGAGCGACGGTTCGCGAGGATCCACACGAGCGTGAAGCCGGCCATCGTGATCCGGCCAACGGCCTCGAGTGATCCGCTCGACAGTTCCGCCGCGATGAACAAGACCGGCACGAGGGCGTACTCGACCGGGATCCGGTCGGCACGCACGAAGACCAGCAGGAAGACCGTCGCGAGCAACGTGATGAGGAGGGCGCCGAGGTACGGACTGAACGCCGCACCGAGGGTCTTGCCGGGCGCGGCGCCGCCCAACCCCTCTCGGCCCCACGCCTGCTGGGCATCGAGGAACGCGGTCGAACTGCCCGTCACGGTCGCGATGTACGCGAGAAAGACCGCGGCTGCGAGGGGCCCGAGCAGCAGCCAGCCCAGCGACGCCTTCGGGCGCCAGCCGTCCTGACGCAGCATGAGGATCGCGAGAGGAAGGATCAGGGCGAGCCCCTGGAGGCGGCATAGCACGGTCAGTGCGAAGAACACGCCGGCCCACGCGCGGTGGCCACGCTCGACGGCCAGGAACGACGCGACCATCAGCAGGAGGAAAATACTCTCGGTGTAGGCCATCGCGAACGCCGATGCGAACGGGTAGATGACGAGGAGACCCGCAGCGAGCGTCGCGCGACGACGCCCGATGTACGGCGTTCCGAGACGGACGAGGAGAGCCAGGGCAAGGAGGAACGCGACGTTCGACACGACGACCGCAACGACGCCCGCACACGCCGGGAACGGCAAGGACAGGACCTTCACGAGCGCCGGGTAGAGCGGCGGGAATGCAACGTTCGAGTAGGCGCCGGCCACCGGATCGGCCTGGTAGCCGCCGGAAACGATCCCGAGGTAATACCAGCCGTCCCAGCTCGTCAGGCTGCGGATGATCGGCCCATCGGCACCGGGGTTGAGCCCGGGATTCCGTGGGATGAGTGTCTCCGCCACGACCGCGGCAACGACGATCAGGAACCGTGACGCAGCGAAGATCGCGATCAGCCCGGCGTCCAGCCGGAGATCATCGGCCAGCACCCGGAGACCTGAGCGCCACCGCTGCGAGAGCGGGGCGGACGCGGCTGCAGTCAGCGTCGGGCTGGACATCTGGGGCAGTCTACGCGGTGCGTGCCCGGTGCTCGGATGCACCGATGGTCATGGCATAGGTGGGATGACCGGGTCAGCCGCCATGCCGCCACCAGGTCGCTACTGTGAAGGACCATGAACGAAACCAGCCCAGATCTGCGGCTCCGCGTCCCACAGCTACCGAAACGCACTGCAGGCGAACTCGCCACGACGATCGCGAAGCGCGGCACCGCGACCGTGGCCGCGATCGCGTCGACAGGCATCTCGGCCGCGCGCGGACAGATCATGCGTTCGGCGGCGCGACGGCAGTTTCGGGAGCTTCCGCGTCCGGTGCGCCTGTGCCTCGGTTCCGGACACGCACCGATCCCCGACTGGGTCAATGTCGATTTCGAACCCCCCGCGGACATCCTCGTCGACCTTCGCTACGGCCTTCCGATCGAGGCAGGGACCGTGGATGCGATCTACTCCGAGCATCTGGTCGAGCACCTCACGCTCGACGCTGCCCAGCGCATGTTCGCGGAGTGGCGGCGGGTCCTCGCCCCGAAGGGCGTCGTTCGGATCGCAACGCCCGACCTCGAGCGCCTGATCACCGACTATCGCGGCGACTGGCGAACGCGACATGATTGGATCAACTGGCCGGAGTACGCCCACATCGATACGCCGGTGCGCATGATCAATGTGGCGATGCGCGACTGGGGCCATCAGTACCTGTACGACTTCGAGGAGCTCGCTCTCCGGCTGCGCGAGGCGGGCTTTGGTGACGTAAGGCGACTCCCGCTGGGCGAGAGCGACGACCCAGCCCTCCGCGACCTCGAGACCCGAGCCGACAGTTCGCTCGTCGTGGAGGCTCGATCGTGATCCCGATCACCCGTCCCGAGCTGCCGCCTCTCGAGGAGTACACGGCCCTCCTGGAGGAGATCTGGGACAGCCGCATGCTGTCGAACTTCGGGCCGATGGCGCAGCGACTGGAGTCGTTGACCGGCGACTACCTCGGAGTCCCGACGCGGGTCGTGGTGAGCGGAGACATCGGCCTGACGCTGACGATCGCGGCGATGGATCTCCCTCGGGGTTCCACCTGCCTGGTGCCGTCATTCACATTCAACTCCACCATCAACGCGATCCTCTGGAACGGCCTTCGACCGGTCTTCGTCGACATCGATCCAGACGCCTTCACGATGGACCCGGCGGACGCGAACTCGGCGGCGGCTGACGCCGGCGACATCTCGCTGATCGTGGCGACGCATGTCTTCGGGAACCCGGCCGACGCCGATGGTCTTCGCGCCGTCGCCGACGGCCATGGCGCGCGGCTCCTGTTCGACGCCGCGCACGGGTATGGGGCGTCCCGCGACGGCGTGAAGGTGGGTGGTCTCGGCGACGCCGAAGTCTTCTCGCTGTCGGGGACCAAGCCCGTCACGACGGCGGAGGGGGGTCTGATCGCAACGAACGATCCTGGATTGCTCGAGCGAATCAAGCTCCTGCGCGGATACGGCTTCTTCGGCGACTACAACTCGAAGCTCGTCGGCCTTAACGGCAAGATGTCCGAACTACATGCGGCCCTCGGGTTGCTGACGATGCGCCGCGTCGACGAAGCGCTCGCGGTCCGTGAAGGCCACATCGCCGCGTATCGGGCGGTGCTGGACACGGTCCCCGGCATCGCATACCAACGGGTCCGGCCACAGGATCGTTCGACTTACAAGGACTTCGCCCTGGTCTTCACGGACCGGGCCTGTCGCGAC
>DASTIG010000013.1:0-6782 GCA_035717785.1 Candidatus Limnocylindrales bacterium | reverse complement strand
CGCGCCGGTGCCGGGCACGATCGGCGGGGTCCCTGCCGGGGCTCCTGACGCGCAGGCGGTCGCCATCACGAAGGTTGTCATGAGCGCCCAAAGTCGTCGGATCGGCACGGCGCGAGTCTATTGCCGGCCGCGGTTGTGTCGCGCCTCGCGCCCACCCTTGACACGCCCAAGGCCGTCGCCGCATCGTTCGCGCACCGTCACGCCGGGCTGACACGCGCGTGCGGGAGTGAGGGCGCTTGGCCATCCCGACCGAGATCCGTGACCCAGCGAACGCGGACGCCAGCCGAGCCATGCCCGATGCCGCGTCGAGTGCACCCGCGGTCCACCTGGATGCGGTCGAGAAACGCTATGGCGACGTCCTGGCTGTCGCAGGCATCTTGGCGTCGCCGGCGGCCGGACCTGACCGGCGTCACCAGCGACGGGCGAGATCACCGACGAGGGCAGCCACGATGGGCAGCAGGGCGACGAGGGACTGCCGGATGCGCTGCGACATGACGCTCGACCTCCGCCGGGTCCCGGACCGGCAATCTCGACGGCCGACCCCACCAGAGGAGTGCCCGGTCGATCCCGCTGCCGCGAGTATCGCGATCGCCGCTTAGCTGCGACTTATCTGCCGGATGGGCTCAGGGTGCGGTGATCGGCTCGATGGCGGTCGCCACGTAGGTCGTCTCGCAGATCGCGATGGCTTCCTCGACGGTCGGGGTCGATCCCGCGGGACCGTCGGCGCGGCAGGTCGCCGCCGCGGCGTCGGCGAAATGACCCGTGACGTGGACCCAGCCACCGGCGAAGGCTGCCGTCGGGTCACCCTGTCCCGGTTCGACCGCCATCGATAGGAACGGCCCTGCGCCGAAATGCGGTGGCGACAGGAGTTCGTCACTTGGCTGGACGTGGAACGACGGATATGCCAGCCACTCCGGACGCAGCCTGAAGGTCACCACTCCCCCCAAGCCTTCCGGTGATGCCACGAAGCCGACGAACTCGATCTGCGTGTCGGCGAAGCAGGCACGCGCCCGCTCGTGATAGGTCGTCGTGTCTGGATCGAATCTCTGCGCGAGCGGCCCGCGCTCCGCGTCCAGCTGGATAAGCGCGTCGAGCGTGACAGGAAGCGCCGGACAACCTGTGATCAGCGGGGATGCGGATGCATCGGCAGTCGCGGGCGCCGCGACCGTCGAGGTCGCAGACGATGCCGTGCACGCTGCGCTGGTTGCGAGCACGAGCCCCAGGAGGATCGTGGGTCTCCGACCCTTCACCGTGTGTCGCATGCCGAGGAGACGCGCTCCCGTCCAGTCTGTTGCGCGCTCGGCCCTCACATCGAGGGCGTGTACTCCGGATCCAGGTACTTCTCGGGGTCGTCCTGGAAGTCGAGCAGGCAGCCCTTGCCGCAGAACCAGTATGGCGTCCCTTCATAGTCAAAGGACAGCAGGGAGGTGGCCGTGTCAACCTCCATCCCGCACACGGGATCGATCTCGATAGCCATCGGCACTCCTATCCGGTACTCCCCAGGAGTATACGGTCAGTTCGGGCTCAAGTCTCGGGGCGGTACAGTCGGTCGATGGCGACCATCGATCCCGCCCAGATGCGCTCCACGCTCGAGGCCGAGCGCAAGCGCCTGCTCGCCGAGCTCGGCGAGGCGATCCAGGCGCCCGGCCAGATGACATACGGGTCGCAGGCAGCGGCCGCCAGCCAGGTCTTCGAACAGCAGCGCGACCTGGCCCTGCGCGACCGGGCGGCGCAGCAACTGGAGCTGGTCGATGCGGCGCTGGCGCGACTGGCCGACGGGTCGTTCGGGACATGCGTGCGCTGCGGCGGGCCGATCGCTCCGGAGCGCCTCGAGGCGCTGCCGTGGGCCGCGCATTGCATCGGCTGCCAGAGCGCTGTCGACAAGGCGCGGCGGTGATCAGCCAGGACCTCGTCGGTCTGCCGGCGATCGAGGCGGCGGCGGCGCTCCTCGATGGCGTCGTGCTCCGGACGCCCCTGGTCCCGTACGGATCGCCGGACGAGCGCGTGTTCCTCAAGCCGGAGAGCCTCCAGGCGATCGGGGCGTTCAAGATCCGCGGCGCGTACGTCGCGATCGCTGCACTCTCGCCAGAGGAGCGCAGCCGGGGCGTGATCACCTACTCGTCGGGTAACCACGCCCAGGGCGTCGCCCGGGCCGCCCGCCTGCTGGGCACGACCGCAGTGGTCGTCATGCCGGACGACGCGCCGACGATCAAGCGCGATCGCGTGGCCGCCGATGGCGCGGAGATCGTGATCGTCGGTCCCGCGTCCGACGAGCGCCACGCACGCGCTGAATCGATCGCGGCAGAGCGCGGTCTGGCGATCATCCCGCCGTTTGATGACGACCGGATCATCGCCGGCCAGGGCACGATCGGCCTCGAGATCATCCAGGACCTGCCGACGACCGGTCTCGTGCTGGTGCCGGTCGGCGGCGGCGGGCTGGCGAGCGGTGTCGCGACCGCGATCAAGTGCATGCGCCCGGACGTTCGGGTGGTCGGCGTCGAGCCCGAGCTCGCGGCCGATGCGCGCGATTCGCTGGCAACCGGATCGATCGTCCGTTGGTCGGCCGCCGACGTTGCGCGGACGATCGCCGACGGCACGCGGACCCAGGCACTTGGCGCCCGGACCTTTGCCCACGTGCGCGCGCACCTCGACGAGATCGTCACGGTCAGTGAGGCGGAGATCGCGGCCGGCGTCCGGCTCGCGGCGGAACGGTCGCGGCTGGTCGTGGAGCCATCGGGCGCGCTGACGATCGCGGCGCTCACGTTCCATCGCGCGGAGTTGGGCGGCGACGGCGGTGGTGACGTCGTGGCCGTCGCGAGTGGTGGCAACGTCGACCCGGTCGCCTACCGCACTTACCTCGAGGCGCCGCTCCCCGGCTGAGCGTCGAGAGCGCGCTCGTCGCTTGGGGCGTCCTCGCGCTCGCGCGTGAGGCGGTCGGCGAGACGGCCCTCGCGGATCCGGATCTCGGCCAGCTCCGCCGCCGCCCTTCGGTCCTCGCGCGCCGCGTCCCGTCCCTCGGCCCGCGACCAGCCGACAAGGATCGCCATCGTCGCGGTCAGGAACAGAAGGTCGCCGGCGACCCACATGAACGCTCCCGCCATCTGCTGGTCGGCCAGCGGCGTCGGTCCCCAGGCACGCTGGACCGTTGCGTAGTGGGGATACAGGACGGTCTGCGCGTTCACGATGACGACCGCGAGGAGCGTGTTCTGCGTCATCTGCAGGAACACGTACAGGGCACGGACCGGATGCGGCATCCGCCACGGTGCGGGGTCGAGCGCGACGGCCGGCCACCAGAACAGCAATGCGGCGGCTAGAAAGATGACGTGCTCGATGTCATGGATGAGCGGATCCTCGAGCGCTGCGTCGAACAGCGGCGAGAAGTGGCTCACCCACATGACCGCGGCGAAGATCAGCCAGGCCACGACCGGGAATGCAAGGACGCGCGTGATCCGCGCGTGGAGCAGCGGCAGGATCACCCGCCGGCGGGTGCGCGGCGAGGCGACCCGGAGCAGCAGGGTGATCGGCGCTGAGAGCGCGATGAGGGGCGCCGCGACAAGGGTCAGCAGAACGTGCTGGACCATGTGGACCGAGAACAGGCTCGTGTCGTAGCGATCGATCCCGGACAACAGCGCGAATGCCAGGGCGGCCATGCCCCCCGCGAAGGCGACGGTCCGACGTCGCGGCACAGGGTTGGTTGGGTGTGCTGCATCCACCCGGCCGACAGCCCATCGCCACCAGATCAACGCGGCGAGGATCGCGATCGTCGGCAACGGCTCGAACGTCCAACCGAAGAGGAGTGTGGAGGCGTCAGGTGGTTCGGCAGGGGTCGGGCCGTGCGCCCTCGCAGGCGTGGCGATCAGCGCAGGCGCCACTAAGGCGGTCAAGGCCGCCAGCGTTCCCGATCGGCGGCGTGGACGGCGCGCGGGGACGACTCGGTCGTGCATCAACGGCATGGTCCCACGACCCACGCGGTCGGGCGCACGAGACGCCGACCCTCCGCGGTATCATGGCCGCCGTCCGGCCCGGGCGGGTCAGGACGTGCCTTCTGCCCTTGCACCGAGGAGCTGCATGGCGAGTTCCCCCAGGACCGGCCGCTCATCCACCGCGATCGCCGCCCTCCTGGTGGGAGCGCTGCTGATCGTCGGTGTCGTCGCGGTCGTCATCAGCCAGGGACTCGACCCGCTGAAGACCGGTCAGGGGATCCTCTCGAGCTTCTTCCCGCCGCGCGCGATCACCGACCGCGGCGAGAGCATCCGCAACCTGTACGACATCATCTTTGCGATCGCCGCGGTGATCTTCTTCGTGGTCGAGGGCCTGATCGTGTGGACGGTGATCCGCTACCGGCGCAAGCCGGGCGACAACGAGCTGCCGGCCCAGACGCACGGCAACGCGATCGCCGAGGTGGTGTGGACCGTCGTCCCGACCCTCATCGTCGCCTACATGTTCGTCATCTCCTGGCAGACGCTGAACACGGTCGAAGCGGTCTCACCGCAGCCGCAGATGAAGGTGCGCGCGTTCGCCGCACAGTTCCTGTGGACGTTCGATTACCTGCCGGCCGACTATCAGGCTGGCCAGGAGACCACGCCGCTCTACACGGTCACGACGCCCGAGGGACCCGACGGCGGACTGGTGCTACCGACCGGCAGGACCATCCACCTCTATCTCCAAAGCCCCGACGTCATCCACGCGTTCTACGTCCCGCAGTTCCTATTCAAGCGCGACGTCGTGCCAGGCCGCGTGAACAGCTTCGAGTTCACGCTCAAGGAGTCGGATGCCGGCGGCACGTTCCACGGGCAATGCGCCGAGCTGTGCGGGGTCAGCCACAACGCGATGCACTTCGACGTCCACGCGATGACCGGCGCAGAGTTCGACGCCTGGTTGGAGGGGAAGATCGCCGAAGCGAACGCCAGCCCGCCGCCGCCCCCGTCGGGACAGCCGGCCGGACCGGCCCTCCAGATCGCCGCCCAGAACATCGCATTCGATACGGCGGCACTGACCGCGCCGGCCGACACGCCGTTCAAGATCGACTTCGACAATCGCGATGCCTCGATCCCTCATAACGTCGCGATCCACGAGGGCTCGCCGGCGGGACCCGAGGTCTTCAAGGGCGAGGTCTTCCCGGGTCCTGCCAAAATGACGTATGACGTGCCCGCGCTAAAGGCCGGCACATATGGCTTCAGCTGCTCGGTCCATCCCACGATGACCGGCACCCTCACGGTCGAGTAGGAGCACGCCGTGGCGACAACCGCGCTACACCCGGCCGCCCGCGCCTACCGCAGCACCCTGTACGACTGGGTCACGACGACCGATCACAAGAAGATCGGGATCATGTACCTGATCAACTCGTTCCTGTTCTTCTTCATCGGCGGCCTGCTGGCGCTCGGCGTCCGCTCCGAGCTGGCCCAGCCGGGGCTGCAGTTCGTGGCGGACCGGACCTACAACGAGCTGTTCACGATGCACGCCACGTTCATGATCTTCCTGTTCATCATCCCGATCCTGGCGGGCTTCGGGAACTACATCGTCCCGCTCCAGATCGGGGCTCCGGATGTGGCGTTCCCGCGCATCAATGCGCTGTCGCTGTGGATGCTGCCGCTGGCCGGCATACTGCTCATCCTGAGCTTCTTCACCGGTGGGTCGGCGGCGGCGGGCTGGACGAGCTACGCCCCGCTGACGGAGGATCGCCCGCTGTCAGCGGTCGGACCGGGGCAGGACCTGTGGATCGTGGCGATCGTGCTGATCGGCACGAGCTCGATCCTGGGGGCGGTGAATTTCCTCGTGACGATCTTCAAGATGCGGGCCCCTGGCATGACGCTGTTCCGCATGCCGATCATGGTCTGGACCGTGCTGACCACGTCGGTCCTGGGTCTGCTCGCCACGCCGGTCATCACCAGCGCCCTGATCATGCTGTTCATCGACCGGAACTACGGCGGCAGCTTCTTCGACCCGCGCAACGGCGGTGACGCGATCCTCTACCAGAACGTCTTCTGGTTCTACTCGCACCCGGCCGTGTACATCATGGTCCTGCCGGCGATGGGCATGATCAGCGAGATCCTGCCGGTGTTCAGCCGCAAACCCCTTTTCGGGTACAAGGCGTTCGTCTTCGCGACTGCGGGCATCGGCGCCCTCGGGTTCTCGGTGTGGGCGCACCACATGTTCACGACAGGTGCGGTCTACCTGCCGTTCTTCAGCCTGATGACGTTCCTCATCGCCGTCCCCACCGGCGTGAAGATGTTCAACTGGATCTTCACCCTGTGGCGCGGCAAGCTCAGCCTGTCGACGCCGCTGCTCTTCGCGCTCGGCTTCCTGAGCATGTTCCTGATCGGCGGCATCAACGGCGCATTCAGCGCCGCCGTCCCGGTCGACTTCGCGCTCCACGACACGTACTGGGTGGTCGCCCACCTCCATTACGTCCTGTTCGGCGGGTCGGTGTTTGGGGTCATGGCCGGTCTCTACTACTGGTTCCCCAAGATGACCGGGCGGATGCTCAATGAGGGGCTGGGCAAGGTCCAGTTCGTGCTGATGTTCATCGGTTTCAACCTCACGTTCTTCCCGATGCACCAGCTCGGACTGGCCGGCATGCCGCGGCGGATCGCCGACTACGCGTCGGGCGCCGGCTGGAACGACCTCAACATCGCGGCGACCGTCGGCGGGTTCACGATCGCCGCGAGCATGCTCCTGCTCCTGTGGAACATCTTCCTGTCGCTGCGCAGCGGTGCGCCCGCCGGTGACGATCCGTGGGAGGGCAACACGCTCGAGTGGGCGACGACCTCGCCGCCCCCACC
>DASTIG010000012.1:0-17037 GCA_035717785.1 Candidatus Limnocylindrales bacterium | reverse complement strand
CTCGGCGGCATCGCCTCGATCTCGCTGGTCGTCGGCGGCATCGGGATCATGAACATCATGCTCGTGTCGGTCCGGGAACGGACGCGCGAGATCGGCATCCGCAAGGCGATCGGCGCCAGGGCGCTCGACATCCTCGCTCAGTTCCTCGTCGAGGCGCTGACCCTGTCGCTCCTCGGCGGCCTCCTGGGCGTGGCTCTCGGCCTTGTTGTCTCGGCGCTCATCGCCCAGGTCGCCGGGTGGTCGTTCGCCTTCAACCCCTCGACGTTGATCGCCGCCGTCATGTCGAGCCTGCTGGTCGGTGTCGTGTTCGGCGTCTGGCCGGCGCGCCAGGCGGCTCGGCTCGATCCGATCACGGCGCTTCGCTACGAGTAAGGAGACCTCGATGACGTTGGAACCCGCTCCCGTCGGACCCGCCAACCCGGTTGCCATCCAGACACGCCGATCGAACCGGCTCCTCGACATCGTCCTGGCCGTCGCCGCCGTCCTCGCCATCGGGGCCGTGGCGTTCGCGGCCGGCCGAGTCACCGCGCCCAGCAGTGCCGGGCCCGCATTCGCCCGCGGCCTCGCGCCGGGCGGCACGATCGTGACGCCCGACGGCAGCGTCGATCCTAACGGGCCGAAGGGGCCGGGCGGCTTGGCGCTCAACGGCGGAGTTTCCATCGACGGGACCGTGACGGCCGTCGATGCCGACAGCATCACGCTGAAGCTCGCTGATGGGCAGGAAACGACCTTCAAGCTCGACGACACGACCACGTATCACGAAGCCGCGGACGCCTCGGCATCGGACGTGGCCGTCGGTGACGATGTCTCCGTAAAGGTCACCGGTGGCCGCGTTACCGCGGGCAGCGGCGGTGAGACACCGCAGATGTCGGCCAGCGATGTGACGGTCGGGCGATGATCGACCGCCACCGCTAGGCTCATCGGTATGCATCTCCTGGTCGTCGAGGACGACCCTCGCCTGTCGCGGCTCCTCAAGCGCCTGCTCGAGGACGATCGTCATGTCGTCGAGCTCGCCACGGACGGCCGCTCGGGGCTCGAGATCGCGGAGGACGCGCCCGGCATCGAGTGTGTGATCCTCGACATCGGCCTGCCCGACATCAGCGGGTTGGAGGTCGCGCGACGCCTCCGGGCTGCCGGCTCCGAGCTCCCGATCCTCATGCTCACGGCACGTGACACCGTCGGCGATCGGGTGACCGGCCTCGATGCGGGTGCCGACGACTACCTCGTCAAACCGTTCGCGTTCGAGGAGCTCTCGGCCCGGCTGCGGGCCTTGTCCCGCCGGGGTGCGCCACCCGGACGTCGGACCAAGCCGACCCTCGTCGCCGGGCCGATCGCTCTCGACGAGACGGCCCGGCGCGTGACAGTCGACGGTTCGGCCATAGACCTGAGCCCGCGCGAATTCTCGCTGCTCGAATGCCTCCTCCGGCATGCCGGCCAGACCCTGTCGCGCGACCAGCTGCTCGATCAGGCGTGGCCGTTCGGCGTCGCCGTGACCCCGAACGCGGTCGACGCGTACATCCACTACCTACGCGACAAGCTGGGCACGGCCGGCCGTTGTATCCAGACCGTGCGAGGTGTCGGTTACCGACTCGCCGATGCCTGAGGGCGTGACCCCGGAGGAATCGCGGCTCCTTCGTCGGGTGCGGATCCAGCTCGCCCTGTGGAGCGGCGGCATCACGCTCGCCCTGCTGGTCGTGCTCGGCGTCGTGCTCTACGTCGCCGTGGACCGCTCGCTGTCGAGCTCGGGGATTGCCGAGTTGATCGGCCAGGCGAACTCGATCACCGGAAGACCACCCGGCCCGAACGATGAGTTGCCGACCGGCGGGTTCATCTTCGGTGGACCAGGCTCCGGCACGTTGACGTTGGTCCTCGACGACCTGGGTGTGCCGATCAGGCAGGGTCCGCCCGTCCCGGAGGGCCTGCCCGTGTTGGCGTCCGTCGACGCGGCGCGTGCGACCGGAAGGCGGGACATCCGGGAGGCGACGGTCGCGATCAAGGTGCGGGACGTCACACCGACGACGACCACTGCGACGATGGCGAACACGCCGGTCCGAGTGCTGACCGACCCGGTCACGTTCCGTGGCCAGCAGCTGTTCGTCCAGATCGTCGGCGATCGGACGACCGAGGAGCGCACCCTTCAGATCCTCGTCCTGGTCCTCGTCGTCGGCGGTGGCATCGCGCTGGTCGTCGCCTCCGGCGTCGGGGCGGCCTACGCGAACCGCGCCCTCGTGCCGATTCGCCAGTCCCTGATGAACCAACGCGAGGCGTTGCGCCGGCAGCGCGAGTTCGCCGCGGACGCATCGCACGAGCTTCGCACGCCGCTGACCGTGATCCGGGCGAGCGTCGACGACCTCGCGCGCCACCCGACGCGCCCGGTAGACACGGTCGGGAACGCGCTGACCGACATCCGCGATGAGGTCGACCACCTCACGGCGATGGTCGACGACCTCCTCCTGCTCGCACGGTCGGATTCGGGGGCTGTCGAACTCGAGCGGGTCCCGCTCGACATGGGCGACATCGCGTCGACGGGGGCGTCCGCGCTGACGCGGCTGGCCGAGGAACGCGAGGTCAGTCTGGTCGTCGACCCGGTCCCGGCCGAGATCACGGGCGACCCGGCCCGGTTGCGGCAGCTCGTCGCGATACTCGTCGACAACGCGATCCGCCATGCGCCTAGCGGCAGCCGGGTCGACGTGCGCGTCCGAACCGACGGCGGCGATGCCGTCGTCGTGGTCGAGGACCAGGGCCCGGGCATCCGGGCCGAGGACCTTCCGCGGGTCTTCGACAGGTTCTATCGCGGGGCCGGCGCGCCCGGTGGCGGAACGGGGCTCGGGTTGGCGATCGCGGCCTGGATCGTGGAGCGGCACGGGGGCCGGATCGCGGCCGCAAACCGAGACGGCGGTGGAGCCCGCTTCACGGTGCGCCTGCCGCTGGTCCGGGCGGGCTGACGGGTGCAACCGGACGCCGTGACCCCGGTGGAGCAGTGCCGGATCGTTCTCCGCCAGATACCTCGTGGACGGGGTCTTAGGCGCCGAATCCGACGACCGATCCCGCTCAGTGACCGAGGCACCCGAATGGGAACGTACCTCCGAGTCGATCACCCGGCCGAATCGGGCCTCGCTGGCCGCCCAAGACTCCTGGGGCGAGTATCTGGCGGCAATATGAACGGCCGCTTCGAGGCCCGACCTTCTCGCTAGTCTTGCGGCATGGAGAACAGTCGAGGACCGTGGCCGATCTTCGGGCGCGACGCCGCTGACGTCGCGTGGCGGCCCGATCCGGCTGCGGCGGCAGAGGCACGCCTCGCACGGTTCCTGCGTTCCAGCGGTGAGCCGTCGCTCGAGGCGCTCCAGGCCCGAGCGGTCGCGGACCCCGGCTGGTTCTGGGGCGCCGCCACCGATGACATCGCGATCCCCTGGACGCGGCGGCCACTCGAGGTCGCCGACTTCTCCGGCGGGCCGGTCTGGACCCGCTGGTGGATCGGTGGGTCGTTCGATTGGTCGTGGGCGGCAGTCGAGCCCCGGGCGGCGCGCGATCCGGACGGCATCGCCATCACGTGGGAGGGCGAGGACGGGTCAGTGCGATCGGTGACCAACGCCGAGCTGGCAACTGCCGTGCGTGGCGCCGCCGGGCAGCTCGCCGGCCTCGGTATCGGCGTAGGCGACCGGGTCGGGATCCTGCTGCCGATGCTGCCCGAGACGGTCGTGGCTGTCCTGGCCGTGAGCAAGCTCGGGGCGATCTTCACGCCGATCTTCTCGGGCTACGCCGCGCCGGCGATCGCCTCGCGCCTTGCCGACTGCGGCGCGAAGATGCTGATCACCGCCGACGGCTTCTTGCGCCGCGGCGCATGGGTCGATCTGAAGTCGGTGGCCGACGCGGCAGTCGCTCAGGCGCCCTCGGTCGAGCGTGTCCTGGTCGTCCGCCGGGCGGGCGACGCCCTGTCGGTCCCTTGGCGTGAACAAAGGGACGTATGGTGGGCGCCAGATGGGCCCGGGGAAGCAGGACCACCGCCGGACAGCGATCCCGAGACGCCCTACATGGTCATCTACACGTCCGGGACGACCGGTCGGCCGAAGGGCGCCGTCCACGTCCACGGGGGCTTCCCGATCAAGGCCGCCCAGGACCTCGCCCACACATTCGACCTGACCGAGCGCGACACGCTGTTCTGGTTCACCGACCTCGGCTGGATGATGGGGCCGTGGGCGATCGCCGGGGCGCTGCTGCTCGGCGCCCGCCTCGTGCTCTATGAAGGCGCGCCGGACTTCCCGGGTCCTGATCGGCTGTGGGAGATCGTCGCGCGGCACCGCGTCACCCACCTGGGCCTGTCGCCGACCGTCATCCGCGCCCTGATGGCGCACGGCGAGGAGCCCGTTCGCGCGCACGACCGCTCGTCGCTCCGCGTCCTGGGCTCGACCGGTGAGCCGTGGAACCCGGAGCCGTGGTGGTGGTTCTTCCGCGAAGTCGGCGAAGGTCGCTGCCCGATCGTCAACTACTCGGGTGGGACCGAGGTCTCGGGCGGCATCGTCGGCGGCAACGTGGTCGGACCGATCAAGCCCACCAGCTTCTCGGGCCCGTGCATCGGGACGGCCGCCGACATCGTCGACGACACGGGCGCTCCGGTGCGCGGCCGGGTCGGCGAGCTCGTCATCCGCGCACCGATGCCAGGCATGACCCGCGGCTTCTGGGGCGATCGCGAGCGATACGAGGAGGCGTACTGGTCGCGCTGGTCGGGCCTTTGGGCGCACGGCGATTGGGCGTCGATCGATGCCGACGGGTTCTGGTACATCCACGGCCGCTCCGACGACACACTGAAGGTCGCCGGCAAGCGGGTCGGCCCGGCCGAGGTCGAGAGTGCGGCCGTCGGACATCCGTCGGTGCTCGAGGCGGCCGCGATCGGCGTCCCCCACGAGATCAAGGGCGAGGCGATCGTCGTGCTGTGCGTGCTCCGCCCGGGCGAGACCGACGACGACGCGCTGCGTGGCGCGATCTCGAGGGCGATCACGGGCGACCTCGGCAAGCCGCTGAAGCCCGAGGTCGTCGCCGTTGTCCGGTCCCTCCCCAAGACGCGCTCGGGCAAGGTCATGCGCCGGGTCATCCGAGCCGCCTGGCTCGGCCTCGATCCTGGCGACCTGTCCGCGCTCGACGATCCGGCTTCGGTCGAGGCTGTCCGGGCCGTATCCTTGGGTCGATGACCCAGATCGCGGCCCCCGAACGCGACATCGTCAGCTGGGAGGACCTCGACCGGCTGGTCGGAGTGCTCGCGGAGCGTCTCGCCGGCCGGCAGTTCGACGTGATGCTGGCGATCACGCGGGGTGGCATGGTGCCGGCCGGGATGCTGGCGTATCGACTTCGGCTGCGCGACATCCTCGTCGCCGCCGTCGAGTATTACGACGACAGCGGGCAGCCCGGTCCGCGGCCGACCTTCTTCCAGTTCCCGGCCGACCCCCTGTTGCGTGGCAGGCGCGTGCTGATCGTCGACGAGGTCTGGGACAGCGGCACGACGATCCACGCCGTCACGGAGCGCGTCCACCAGGCCGGTGGCTCGCCGGTCACCGCCGTCATCCACTACAAGCCGGAGCATTCCGTCGTCCCCGCCCGCCCCGACGTCTACGCGGTCGAGACCGACCGCTGGGTCGTCTATCCGTTCAAGGCCGGCTTCTAGGCCGGATCGCCCCGGAGGACCGTCATGACCGATGTCCAGCTCCTTGTCGGCACGCCGAAAGGGGCCTTCATCCTCGACAGCGATCAGGATCGCCGCGACTGGGCGGTGCGTGGGCCGCTGTGCGAGGGCTGGCCGATCCACGACCTGATCATCGAGCCGTCGAGCGGCGCGATCCTGGCCGCGGGCGGCAGCCCCTGGTACGGCCCGGCCGTGTGGCGGAGCGAGGACGGCGGGACGACGTGGACGCACTCGTCCCAGGGGCTGACCTACGGTGAGGGCGAGGGCGTCGAGCCGGTCGCGACCGTCTGGAGCCTGGCGACCGGCCCGGACGGGACGCTTTTCGCCGGTGTCGAACCGGCCGGTCTCTTCCGGAGCTCGGATGGCGGTGCGACCTGGTCCCACGTCGAGGGGCTCACGAACCATCCGACGCGCCCGACGTGGGGGCCCGGCGCCGGCGGGCTCATCCTCCACACGATCGTTCCCCACCCGACGGACCCGCAGCGGATGTGGGTGGGCATCTCGGCGGTCGGGGTGTTCGAGACACGCGACGGCGGAGCGTCGTGGGAGCCGCGGAACAAGGGCGTGCGCGCCGACTTCGTCCCGGGCCCCGAACCGGAGACCGGCCAGTGCGTGCACAAGCTCGCGATGGCCGCCGGCGAGCCGGAGACGCTCTATCAGCAGAACCACTGCGGCCAGTACCGCTCGACCGACGGTGGCCTGACCTGGACCGACCTCTCCGCGAACGGCGTGTCCAGCCAGTTCGGCTTCCCGCTCGTGACCCATCCACGCGACCCGAAGACTTTCTGGGTCATCCCGTTGACCCAGCCGGAGGATGGTCGGTACATGCCCGATGCGAGCGCCGCCGTGTGGCGGACGACCGACCGCGGCGACACATGGACGCGGGGAGGATCCGGGCTCCCGCAGGAAGACGCCTACCTCGGCGTGCTGCGCGAGGCGATGGCGCGCGACACGCTCGATCCGGTGGGCGTGACGTTCGGCACCAAGACCGGGCAGCTCTGGCTCAGCGCCGACGAGGGAGACTCGTGGCGGCTCGTCACGGCCAACCTGCCGGAGATCTGGGCGGTCGAGGCGGTCGTCCGCGAGCACTGAGGCGATGGCGACGGTCCTGCTGCCGAGGTCGCTGCTCACGCTGTTCCCCGGCGTCGAACGACGCCATGAGCTGGCCGGCGAGACCGTGGATGCGCTGATCTCGGCGCTCGATTCCCACGCACCGGGGATGCGCGACCGCCTGGTCGAGCCAGGACCGCGGTTGCGGCCCCACATCAACGTGTTCGTCGACGGCCAGATGGCCGATCTCACCTCACCGGTCGGCGCCGGGGCGACGGTGCATGTCATCCCGGCGGTGTCGGGCGGCTGAGAGTTACCGCGCGCCACTGTCAGTGGCACGCGCCGGATGAGCGTGCGCGATGGCGAACCCAGGATGCTGTCGGGGCGACGCTTCACGATGGTTTCGTCTCGCGGGCGCCATCCACAGTGGCGCGGCGACCCACGGGATGTCGTCGCGGACCCGCGGCCGTCAGTCCTTGTCGAACGCCCCCAGCGCGTCGAACGATTCGGTCCGCTCTGCGACGGCGTCGCCGCCGATGGCCCACGTCGCTCGACCCTCGCGATTCCGGCCGACCGCCCGGGGCGGATCGCCCACGACGGCGCGCCAGCCGAGGTCGGACAGTCGGTCGAGCGTGGTCATCGCGACAGCGAGCATCGCGGTGGCGTGATCCTGGGCGACGCCGTGGAGCGGCCGCCGCGTCAAGACGCCGGCGACCTCGGTCGCGGTCCGCGCCGCTGCACGAGCGTCGCTGGCCGCATGAGCCATGTCCGGGTGGCTGCGCCGCATCAGCAGGGCGCTCGGGCCGGTCCGCGCCAGGGCGGCAGCCACGATGTACGACCATGCGGCGCCCGGACCCCCGATCGAGCCGTTCGCGACCGGCTCGTCGAACCGGATGATGTGGTCCGGGAAGAGGGAGCGTCGGACGTCGACCTCGGCGAGGACGCGGGCCACGGCCGACGGCTCGTCGGCCAGCCACGCCGGATACGCGCCGACCACCATCCGGTCACTCGATAGGCCGTCGGCGCGCGCAAGCGCTACGCCCAGCAGCTGCAGCGCAAGCGCCCTGCCCGACCGCGTCGCCGGGTCCGAGGGCACGCCCGAGACGAGATCCGGGGCCACGACCAGCGGCCCAGGTCCGATCGAGACGAAGGTGTCCGAGCGTCGATGCAGCCTTCGGGCGAAGGCATGGTCGGCCAGCGATCGATCCGGATCGACGCCGCCAACCACGATCTCGGCGACGGGATCGGCTTCGACCAGGTCGACGCGCTCGAAGGCAGCGACCACAGCCCCCTCCGGCACGCCGAGCGGCGGGATCGCGGTACCGAGTCGCACGTAGGCGCGGCGCTGGGCGGCGACACCGTCTGCCGCGCGGCGGAGACGCGCGAGCGCGCGCTGGCTGCCCGAGGGCGCAGGGTCTGCTCCGTCCATATCCGCGGCTCTTGAGGGGCCGCCACGACCTTCCCTCGGGTGCCATTCCGGTGGCTCGACGCCGGCCGATTGCATGCGATCCGCGAGCTCGCGGCCGATCGGAACCTCCACACGGAGCAAGTCGAACCCGGCCGATCCGAGCCCCGCAGCCTCGTCGAGCGCCTCGTCGACCTCCGGTTCGGCGAGCGTCGTGCCGATCCAGGGTCGCGGTGCCTCGCCGAGCAGGTCCAGGAGTTCCCGCCCGGCGATCCGGTCGGCGTCGATCCGATCGACGGCGACACCCACCAGGCGATCCGCCTCCCCGACCGCGATCGCCCGGCGCTCCGGTTCCCGGAGGAGCTCCGCTTCCAGCGCCAGGTCGATCGCGCCGGACGCCACGTCGAGAGCCAGCTGCTGCGGCTCGAGGTCGTACTCCGTCAGGGCCATGGCGAACGGCAGCGCGATCCCGCCGCCGAGCCCGTCCTGTGCGCTCGTTAGCCAGCGGTCCACGGCGGCGCCCGCTAGAGGCCGCCCCGAGCGGTCCAGCCCGGTGACCCCGAACAGCCGCAGGAGGGCCCGCTCCTGACCGAGCGTCGTCGATGCCCGGGCGCGCGCACCCCACGCGCCGGCGAGCGTCTCGGCGCGTTCCGCCAGCTTGTCGATCGGGCGGTCAGCCACTGACCGACTCGACCAGGCGCAGGATCGAGAGGAATCCGCGGAAGGCGGTCTCGGGATCGTCATGAGCGAACCGGACGGTCCGGTCGCCGACTCGCTCGACGCCGGGCATGATCGCGGCGTGATCGGCGATGACCCCGCGTGGGACGTCGATCTCGATGGCAACCGGACGTCTCACCTCGAGGATCTGGAACTCCCGGGCGGCCGCGCGCCTCACCGCCCGTTCCGCGCCTTCGTGAACGCGAACGCGCGCGACGGTCGGATGGAACGACGTCGCGCTGCGGCCGCCATCGATCGTCTTGACGACGACCCGCTCGGCCCACGGCAACCAGCCCTCGACCTCCTCGGCCAGCGCGTCGTCGCCGGCGACCATGCCGACCGGGATGCCCCACGCGCCGAGGACGAGCGCGTTCACCCCGTACTCGCCGGTCGGCCTGCCGTCGAGGCGGGTCTCGACCGGCATGCCGGAGTAGGTGTGGGCGATGGTCCCGCTCGGGTGGCCTGCCCGCGCGTGGTAGCCGACGAACAGGGCGACATCGAACGCGGGCTCACCGTCCGCCGTCCGCCGCGCGCCCGCCACCATCGACCACGCCTTCTGGCCCTGCAGGACCCGAGCGCTCGGGTGCACCTCCGCCGGGAGCAGGTTGTACATGTTCCAGTGGCTGTCGTTGACCAAGATGTCGGTGGCACCGGCGGCCAGCGCGCCTTCGATCGCGGCGTTCGTCTCGCCGATCATCAGGGCGACCGATTCGGGATAGCGCCGATCGGTCGGGTCGGTCGGGTGCGGATGATTGATCCCCGCGATGCCCTCCATGTCGACGCTGATGTAGACCCTCACGAGCCCTCCTCCGGTCCGGTCCGCGCCGCCTGCCCGATCCAGACATGGCCGTCGCTGAAGCGCTCGGCCTTCCAGATCGGTGCGCGCGCCTTGGTCTCATCGATGGCGTAGCGAGCGGCCTCGAACGCTGCGTCACGGTGCGGGCTGACGGCCACGACGGCGATGGACACCTCGCCGAGAGGCACCTCTCCGGTCCGGTGGACGATGGCGACCCGTTCGACCCCGAAGCGCGCGGCGATCTCGTCGGCGATCTCGCCGAGGACCCCGACCGCCATCGATTCGTGGGCCTCGTACTCGAGGGACTCGACCGCCCGATCGGCGTGGCGTGCGGCCTCCGCCTCCTGGCCCGGAGCCGGCGTGCCGGGCGTCACCCGCGTCCGGCCGAGGAACCCGACCGCGGCGCCGTCCTCGGGCGTGGCCAGGCGCGCCGTGAGGTCGGCGAGGATCCTTTCGTCGAACGGCTCGGCGCGCAGTTCGAGCACACGCTGCGCGGTCGCACCGCCCGACACGGGCGGGATCATCGCCACCTCGTCGCCCTCGGCGAGGGGCGTAGTCTCGTCGGCGTAAGCGCCGTTTCGCGCGAACCGGACCGAGGTGCGCCCCGGTTCTAGCGAGGGGTGGGCGGTCACGAGGGCTGTCCAGGCATGGGCGACCGTGGCTCCGTCCTCGAGCTCGAGCGCGACCTCGCGCGTGCCAGCGAGCTCGCGCTGGATCGCGAAGAGCCGGACGCGGATACGCACGCGAGCGGTGCCCTCACCCGCGCCATGTCGCGGCGAGGAGCCCGTCGCCTACCGGCAGGATCGTGGCCGTGAACCGCGGGTCGCGCAACACGCGTTCGCAGAAGGCGCGGAGGGCGGTGGTCCGCTCGCCGTCGTCGTCGGGACGTGATCGAGAGACGCGACCGCTCCACAGGACGTTGTCGGCGAGGATCAGCGCACCCGGCGCGAGGCGCCCATCGATGAGGGCGTCGAGATAGGCCGCATATTCCTGCTTGATCGCGTCGATGAACACAAGATCGAATGGGCCGGCCAGTGCGGGCTCGGCGGACCCGAAGGCATCGAGCGCCTTGTCCGAGACGATCGTGATGCGCTCGTCCGGGATGCCGGCCTCGCGCCACCAGCCTCGGGCGAGGGCGGTCCGCTCGCGGTCCGGGTCGATGGTGACGATCGTGCCGTCGTCGGGCTGGCCGAGGGCCAGCCACAGCGTCGAGAACCCGTAGGCCGTCCCGACCTCGACGATCCGGCGCCGGCCCCCGGCGAGCGTCGACAACACGCGGCCCGCATCGCGATCGACGATCGGGATCCCGAGCGGCTTGGCGGCGGCCTCGATGGCCGCTAGTGCCGGCGGCAGGGGCGGTGAGATCGACTCGATCCAGTCGAGGTCGGTGGCGCCGGGGATCCAGTCGCGCTCGCTCTTCATCGTTGCTCCAAAAGTGCGTGAGGGTGCGGGTCAGACCAGCAGGCCGTAGCCGAAATAGAGGCCGGCCGCGAGGATCGTGCCCGCGGCGATGGTGCCGACGTTGATGTACAGGAGGCCGGTCGCCGACTCCATCGACCGCGTGCGCGCGGTCTGCACCGCCGCCCACGACACGATCAGCGGGAAGATCAGCCCGACGATGAGGCGCAACCATACGAACAGCGCCCCCTCTCCGGTCAGCGCACCGAAGGGCGCTGGGTCCGCCGGGCCGGCGCCCACACCGACCCACGCCACGAACAAGCCGACCTGGATGGCCATGACGACGAGGAGCACCCGGGCAAGCAGGATGAGCGGCGCTTCGGGGAGCTTGGGCGTCACTAGATACCAGTGGCCCAGGATCATCGCCGCGAAGACACCGCCCGTGGCCGCGAAGAGGACGGCCAGCTGCACCAGCAGAGCGGCAGCCCCGAGCGGGCCATTCCCCCAGCCGAGAGCGCCGAACACGACCGTCAGCCCGCCCGCCACGAGGGCGAGGGATTCCGCGACGCTGGCGGCCCGCTGTGATGCCCGCCGCCCGACCAGGGCGAGGACCGCCAGGACCACGAACGCGGCGAGGGCAGCGCGGCGCGGGATGTCGAACGAGGGATCCGGCACGACCGGGGACGCTCCGAGGGTTCCTGGCAGCGCGCCGTCACTGAGCCACGCCAGCACCCCGAACGCGATCGCACAGGCCGTCGCGAAGCCCAGGTAGCCGCGTGTCGCGGTCGTGCGTCGACGCAGGAGAGCGACCGCGGCGTAGGTGCCCAGCGCAAGTCCCGCGAGCATCGTCCAGTTGATGTAGGCGAGGTTCTCCGCGATCTGGGTCGCTGACACGTCGCGAGTGTAGCCGCGCCGCTAGCATCGACATCGACGACGCGACGGAGGTATCCCCATGGCACTCCCCGACGGCACCACCATCACGTGGTTCGGCCACTCCTGCATCCGCATCGACACCGCCGGCGGTCGAACCGTGATCATCGATCCATATTTCGCGAGTCCGACGAGCCCGATCGGGGTGGATGCCGTAGAGCGCTGCGATCTGTTGCTCGTCACGCACGGCCATTTCGATCACTTCGGCGATGCCCTCGCGCTGGCCAGCCGGCTTCGACCGGCGTGGCCGTGCATGCACGAGATGAGCCTGTGGCTGGCGCGCCAGCTCCCCGGCGGTGCCGATGCGGCTACCGGGATGAACAAGGGCGGCACGGTCGAAGCCGCTGGGCTACGGGTCTCGATGGTCAGCGCGGATCACTCGGCCGGTGACTGGAATGCAGCCGGGGAGACGACGCTGTACCTCGGCGAGCCTGCGGGGTTCGTGATCGAGCTCGAGGACGGGTACCGGATCTACCATGCCGGCGACACCACTGTGTTCTCCGACATGCAGCTCATCCGCGATTTCCACCGGCCCGATCTCGCGATGCTGCCTATCGGCGGGCACTTCACGATGGACCCGCCGGCGGCGGCCTTGGCGGTCGAGTTCCTGGGGGTCAACGAGGTCGTGCCGCTGCACTACGGCACGTTCCCGGTCCTGACCGGGACGCCCGGGCAGTTGCGGCAGGCGTTGGCGGCGAGAGGCCTGGGCGACGTGCGGGTCCACGAGCCGCGCCCGGGTGGTTCGCTCGGCTGATCCGGGCCGCGAACCCGGTCGGCGCAGCCTTCGCGCCGCGGGTGGTCCGCCGCGCGGACCGTCCGGCCGGCGGGCGAGGTCGCGTCCACCCTCCGTCGCGCCTCCTTCGTCGAATGGTCCGCGCGACGGACCGTTCGGCGGTCGTGGCCGTGCTGGCGAGTCCCGCCAGGCCCGCCGGTCGTCGGATGGTCCACGGGTCGGGCCAGGACAGATGCGTCGCACGACGAGGCCCCCGACGGGGCCGCAGGCGGTCGGTGAGCCGAGCGTGGAACCCCAGGGGTCCAACCGACGGCGGGGACCGCGTTCCGGTCGGCTGGATCGGTCTTCCGCCGTCATCCGGAACGCGCCGGAGACCCGATCGGCGTCGGAACGCTGTGCTCGCCTTCCTCCTTCGTCAGTTGGAACGCTGGGGGACCCACGGGGCGAGCTAGAGGGCCGCGAACCGCGAACCTGGTTGGTGCTACGGTCCCGCCGTCGGTCGGAACGAGACCGAATCCAGCCAGGTCGTGACATCGGACCGACCGAGATCGATCGCGAGAACGGCATTCTGGTCCGTCCCCGGAGCGATGATCTGGAACGTGATCGGTGCCCAGGCGGGGCCGACCGTCGCCGTACGTGCCACGTACGAATTGCCGGCCGTCGAGGTGATTCGCACGCGGATCTCGCGGGCGATCTCGGAACGCATCCACATCGTGAGCAGGTAGTGACGCCCCACCTCGATCCGCATGCCTGGCTGGCGCAGTGAGATGCCGGAGTAGGCGGGACTGCCCACCGTGATGTCGACCACGGCCGCGGTCGTGCCCGCCGACGGGGCACTGGTGTCGGCAGCGAGCGACGCCTGCCCGCCCAGCCCGACGAACAACGCCCACGGCGGCCCGACGCCGATCTCGAAGCCGCCGTTCGTGACCTGCTCATCCGGAGCTGGCGATGGCTCCGGCGGGATCGGACCCCCGGACGGCGGTGGCGATCCGACGGGTGGCGCCGGCGTGACAGAGGCAGGCGGCTGGCTCGATGGCGCCGGGGCTGACGACGGCGGCGGGGACGACGCTGGCGCGCTCGGCAGGGCGGAACTCGGCGAGACGACAGGAGTCGGCGGCGGCCCGAGGGCGAGCGCGTCGAGTTCCGCCTGCAAGGGCCCAAGCTCGGGGATCCATTTCACGAGGAGGCCGGCGCCGACTCGATATTCGGCGTCGTTCTGCACCGATGCGTCGAGCGTCTTGATCGCCGAATCGCCCATCACCTTGTACAGCGCCGCCATCTTGCCGCCGGGCTCGTTCTCGCCCAGCGCGCCACCCAGCCCCGAGAGGAGCTCCGACCCGAGGCTGACGGTGTTGCTCACCTGCCGGATGAGCGCCTGGACCTCGTTCGTCCGCAGCGTCGACCGGTCGAGCTCCCGCTGCAACCCGACCGCGAACCCGGCAAGGCGCTCGTTCACGGCTCGCAGGAGCTTGACGGTCCCTGGGTCGACCAATGGCTTGGGCGAGGCCGTTGCGGCTGCGACCGACTGCGTGGGTCGAGGGGAACCCGAGCCCGTCGGCGATGCCGGAGGGCCCGCGAAGGCCGTCGTGCCGATCACCACGACGACGATGACCGCGAGGACGGTCCCGATGACCTCGGGACCCGGTGGCCAGGTCCGCCGCGGCGCAGGGGTCGGCTGTTGGGCCTGCTCCGGAGCCGTCACGAACCGGCGCCGGCGACCGGTGCCGCGAGAGCGAGCTCGAGATCGGCCGCCCGCATCCCGCCGATCGTCCGGAAGACGATCGCGAGCGAGGACTGGCCCTCGCGCCCCGAGATGATCACCCGATCGTCCATCGCAGTGACCTCGAAATCGAGGACGGCTCCCTCGTGGCGGACCTTGAGCTCACCGGCATCGACGGGACCGAACACGCGCAGCTGATCACCATCGCGGGCGATGGCATAGCACGCACCGATCTCCAGGCCCGCGTTGCCGGAGATGTACACACCGGTAGAGAGGACCTCACCCGCCGTGATCTCCTCGGATGTGGTCGCCGCGACGTAGTTGGAGGCCGTGAAGGTCGGTCGGATACCCAGCGACGTGGGGGACGCCATGGGCCGACTGGGCCAGTCGCGCGAGTCCCGACGCGTCGACCCGCGCGCGATATCGATCGGGGTCGGCGCGACGGACAACGACGGCTGCCGATCGCCGTCGAGCGGCGCGACCCTGGCACCGAGCGTGCGGAATGCGACCGGCTCAGGCGCGGCGGTCGGCTGCTTCTCGCGCGGCGCGGGGCCGGGCTCGCCGACCGACCCGAAGGCCAGCGATGTCCCGCACCGGTCACACGACGACAGCCAGCCGTGGATCTCCGTGTCGCACGTCGGGCAGCGTCCGGGCGGCGCGAAGACCAGGAGTGCGAGCGCGATCGGGCCCGTGAGGGCGCCGAGCACGAACCACACAGCGGGATTCCGCGCGCAGCGCGTCGCGTACCACCCCGCCAGCGGCGCCCCTACGCCGGCCAGCAGGACCAGCACCATGGGGAAGCCATCGAGAACGCCCTGCACGCTTCCTCCGGTGTCGTCGGACCCACGGCGGCCATGCTACCCGAGGTCCGACAAAGACCGGGGATGGGGCCATGAGTCGAGGCTCCGCCACACCGCCGAATGGTGCGGCGGTGCACCGGAAGACGCGCTTGCAATACGTCACATGCGTCATCCGGCCCGTAATCGCAAGTGTAATTGAGAGGTCTGGGCCTTACGATAGGGTTCTCGCGGCTGGTACTTTTAGATCAAGCCAAGAGGCGCTGTCATCGAGTCCGTATCGGACTCATGTCGGTCCGACGCTCACCCTGGGGAGGTCTGTCGTCGCGGGAAAGCCGGAGCACCGAGGCTTCGGCACGAAGGGGGAAAATAGCGAATGCGTGTCACCGTAGTCGGTTTGGGCTACGTTGGGCTGGTCACGGGCGCCTGCCTCGCCGAGTGGGAGCACGACGTCACTGGCGTCGATGCGGACCCACGTCGTTTGGCGACGTTGCGCGAAGGGCGCGTCCCGTTCCACGAGCCGCGGCTGCCCGAACTGGTCGGCGACGGTGTCACCACCGGGCGCTTGAGCTTCACCGACGACCTCAAGGCAGCCTCCGCGGCGGCCGATATGGTGATCGTCGCCGTGGGCACGCACGACGGGAATGGCGGCTGGCAGACCGACACGGTCCGCGGCGCCCTCGCCGACATCGTCCCGGCCATGGCCGAGGGAACGACGCTCGTCATCCGCTCGACGCTGCCGCCCGATTTCATCCGACAGCTGCCGGCCCTCGTCGCCAGCCGGCGGGCGACCGCCGGGCTGTCGCCGATCCCTGTGATGCTCAACCCGGAGTTCACCCGCGAGGGTCGGGCCGTCCGTGACTATCAGCAGCCCGACCGGATCGTCCTCGGGGTCGTGAGCGACCCGGACGGCCATGGCGAGGCCGCTCTCCGCGAGCTGTATCACTCCGCGGCGGCACCCGTGATCGTCATGGGCGCCATCGACGCGGCGATCACCAAGCTCGGCGCGAACCTCTTCCTCGCCACGAAGATCAGCTTCGCCAACGAGCTCGCCGAGATCTGCGACGCATTTGGCGCCGACGTGTCGACGGTTGTGGACGGCATGTCCTACGACGGTCGGATCGGCGGATCGTTCCTTCGCGCGGGCGTCGGGTTCGGCGGCTCGTGCCTTCCGAACCAGGTCGCGATGACGATCCGGACGGCCGCCCAGGCCGGCGTGGACACGCCGCTGCTGAGCGCAGTCGACGAGGTCAACCATCGTCGCCGCAGCCAGGTCGTCGAGAAGGCCGCCTCGCTGCTCGATGGCACCGTACGGGGTCGCCGCGTCGCCCTCCTCGGCCTGACGTTCAAGCCGGATACCGACGATCTGCGTGACGCGCCGGCACTGACGATCGCCACCGAGCTGATCGAGCAGGGCGCCTCGGTCGTCGCCTATGACCCGATGCCATCCGCGCGCGACCGCTCCGCCGTCCTGGTGCCAGGGCTGGAGGTCGTGCCTGCGGCCGCCGATGCACTCCGCGGCGCCGACGTCGCCGTGCTCGTCACCGAGTGGCCGGAATTCGTCGATCTCGATTGGGCGGTCGCCGGAATGACCATGAGCCGCCGCATCGTCATCGATGGCCGCAATGTGCTGACCGGTGAGCGGCTGTCGGCTGACGGCTTCACGTACTCGTCATTCGGCCGCGGAACCGTCGTGCCGGACACGGCCGCCGAGGGCGCCGGTGCCGCGACCGGCCGCGTCGCTTCGCTGCAGTGGGGCCGCGGGTGACTCCCGCACGACGACACCACCTGGTCGTCGCCCTGGTCGCTGCATTGGC
>DASTIG010000011.1:0-33924 GCA_035717785.1 Candidatus Limnocylindrales bacterium | reverse complement strand
CCCGAGGTTCTGCGATTCCGGTGAGGCTACCGTCGGCCGGCGACGACGCCGGCCCGGCCGGCTCGCGGCCCGATACGTTCGACGTAGGGCATAGGCTGTCCACCGTGGACGACGTCATCGGAACGGTGATCGGGCCACTGCCCGTAGCCATGCTGATGCTGCTGCTGTGGGTCGGGTTCCGGTCGCGCGAGCGCCACGACAACTGACAGAGCGGGCGCAGCGATCTAGCCCAAGTCCAGCGGAACGATCAACAGGACGCTGCCCTGGGCCGCTGGGCGCGTCGTGAGAGCGACCCGGTCAGTGCGTTAAGGCGACGGAGTGAACCCGACCGCGGCTGGCTCGAGGACCCGCCCGCGTCGGTCGCCGTTGATTCCTAGGACTAGATTCGGAGCGTGGGAGGCGTCGCCGTTCTCCTTTTACGCGGGTTGCCGCTGCTGCCTGCGATCGCCGTGCGACGTGATCGGGCGATGGTCGCGGTCCTGGCAGCGGCCGGGCTGGCCCTCAGCGTGATGGCATGCGGGGGCGGGTCTGGCGCGACGGCCGCTCCACCCGCTTCGCCGCAGGCGACGAGCGCGCCGGCCGCGTCGGGCGGCGGCTCGACCGGGGCGATCGACTGCAGCCTCCTCACGCCCTCCGACTTCGCTGCGCACGGTGTCGACGGCGCCGCCGACCCCACCGACACCCCGGACGGCAGCAGCCACCACTGCGTGTACGCGGAGGCGTCGGGCGGGTCCGCCGCCATCGAGCTCGACGTCTCTCCCCACGCCGACGTCGCCTCAGCCGAGGAGACGTACCAGACCGCTGCCGGCGAGGGACCGGCCGGCGTGCAGCCAAACGGCGCGACCTTCTCGGAGTCCTCGTTCGTGATCGACGGCGACGCCGCGTACCTCAGGGTCCGCCAGGGCAAGCTGGTGTTCACCCTCTCGGTGACGAACGACATCAACACCGAGCTGGGCCTCGTCGAGCTCGCCAACCTCGTCATACAGCGGGCGGGCGCGGCGGCGGGCGAGTAACCCGCGCGATCGGCGACCGGCGCGATCGGGCCGACCGTAAAGAACGACCCTGCTGCCGACGTGGTCAGCGGGGCCCAATAGATCGCCCCGGACGGCCCGGACGAGCTGGCCGGTGGGGGTACTCGGGATCGCAAGTCCGGGACCGTTGCCGGGTGCGGGGCATGCCGTGCCGGAGCGATCAAGAGAGACGCCCGGCCACACAACCCCCAGATCGGCAGCCGAGCCTCGGGTGGACTCACTCGTGAGCGGCACGGCGCAGCCAGTCGCCACTCTGCTCGAACTCTGTTGGCCCGAAGCGGGATCGAAGGTCCGGGACCGGAGCCGAGGTGACGGACGGGCTAGCTGTCGGTCGTTGGCTGAGACTTTGCTGCGGGACGGATGACCCGAGACCTGTTCCCCGAAGCATCTTGACGCCAGGGCGTAGGTTGCCTCCATGACGTACGACGAACGTCAGCGACGCTTGGATCGCGCGCGCTTCGCAATCCAAACAGAGCTCCTGATCGGCCTCATGGTGGTGATCCTGACGGGCCATTTCTCCATCATGGCTTCGCCGTGGGGCTCTGATCCGATGTTCTTTGTGCCCCCCTTGTTCCAATTGCTCGTCCTGGCCGCCCCGGTGGTTTCGCTCCTCGCCTGGGTCTGGATGCTGCGACTCTCGCGACCGCAACCCGAGGCGGGCGAGCGGCGTTGGCGATACCGCGACCGAGCAGCGTAGCGACGACGGCCGCTTCGCTGCCGCTTATCTCCTAATGGGCCGCCGGTCGGCCGGGGCCGACTGGCTGCCGAGGCGGGATCGAAGGGCCGGGACCGGAGCCGGGGTCGCAAGAGGCTAGCTGGCGTCACTCACCCCCGCCACTTATCGGGGACAATCATTGTGAGGTCGTAGGGGTAGGTCGCAGTGAAGATGCCCGAAGTCTCCGAAGCGGACCAGCACTACCTTCAGCGGGTGGTCGAGGATTGCGAGCAGCTCCTCGGGCCGGAGATCGAGTTGCGCGCACTCGAACTAGACCCCAAGGCCGACGTCGTGCTGCGCTTGAGATACCGATTGGGACCGGCGGAGTGGACGAGCGAGGGCCACGGGGAGACGGTGATCGCAGCTCACGCTGCCCTTCGGGAGCAGTTGGTGCTCGACCGGATCCGCCTAGGTGTTCGGGCAATGGTCCGGCAGCCGCGATAGTCATCTTCCTACCTGTGCACATTCACCCCACAGGTCCGCTCATCGGTGTCCTCGTGACCTCATTACCACCACGAACCGAACAGCCGCGAGGATGAGGAATGGAAGCGTAGGGCTCGGCCCACGTTGACCAGAAGTTCGTCACGGCGCCCTGGATCTACGCGGTCGGCACCTCCACATGGTCCGTGTCTGGAGGCCGCGGTCCCAAGGCTCCCGGCGCGCCACGTTTGGCGCCTTCGATCAGCAGCCACACGAAGGGCAGGAAGAAGGCCAGCCTCACATTCGGGATGTCGATTGCAAGGATGGCCCCTGCCAAACTGATGAGGTGGTACGCCGCCACGATCGGAACGACGGCCCACCCGATGAGCCTTGTCCTCCCCTCGGTACCCAGCAGCAGGAGACCCAGGAACCAGGCGTCGATGCCGAGGAGGCAGAGACGTTCTCCCCAATTCCCGAGGAGACCGAAAGCAACGTCGTCCAGGGCGGCGTTTTGGGGAACGAGAAGGCTCACCGCCTGCAACAGAAAGATCGCGCCAAACGCGACCGCGGATAGCGCTCCGACCCAGTTGATCCAACGGGGAAGCCCGAATGCCCAAACCGCCTTCGCAAAGAGCAGCATTCCGGTGCCCAGGACGATGTGGACGACTATTTCCGGCGCGTTCTGGCCGAGTGCCTGGGACACCACTGCCAGGGGGAAGGCCAACAGCATCGTCGCAGCGGCCGCAACGGCCCAGATGGATCTCATCACGCATACCCCCGTTGGCTGGATTGCTAGGCGAGTCTGGATGCCGACGCAACCACCCTACGCTCCCCGTTAATGACGAACCCGTCATCCCAAGGCGAGGGCCTGGCGACGACGCTGGTCGGGCCCCTCGCGGCGAGCGAAAGAGCCCGACCGTAGAAGGGCCCGCGCGCGCTATGGCGATGGGGGCTTGTGTGCCACCGACGAACCGGGCAGATGATGCCGGGATGGCCGTCCTGACAGCCATCCCCGGCCCATATGGTCTGGGACCTCCGTCACAGCCCCAGGATCTTTACGAACTTGCCGGTCCGGACGTAGGGCTCGGCGTTGAAGCCGAACTGCTCCTCGCCGCGGAAGCCAGTCAAGTCGCCTGGCGTTTCCCGGTCGGCCCGGACCGGACCGACTGGCCGCTGACGCGGGATCGAGGATCCTCGACCGGAGTCGGGCCGCGAGAGCCTAGCTGACGGACGGCGGGCGACATCCCCGCCATGTTGGACTCACCCGAGGCGCAGGAAGCCGGTCACGTACTCGGGATGCACGTCCAGCGTCGCGCCGGATGCGGCGGCCGTCTGGCGCATCGTAATCGAGGGCAGCGCCGCTCGGGCGCCCGTAGAACTCCCACCCGATCGGCTGGACGAACTCGAGCGCCGCCCTTGCTCGCTCCTCGGAACCAGCGAAGTGGATGTCCATCGCCTCTGCGTCCGCGAAGGCGTGCAGGAAGCTGATGACACCGCGGTCCTCATCGACGTAGCTGAGGAACAGAACGGTGCGCGGCTTCTCAGTTCGAAGGCGTTCGGCTGTGTCGATCGCGAGTCTCTTCAAGGGGTCGAACTTGTCATTCTTTATCCGGAAGTGGCTGATGAAGAAGATCGGTTCGGACACTGTTGGCCTCCCGTTCGGCTGAGTGGCTTCGCGAGCATAGAATCAGTCCGATGGCCAAGCGATCCCGACGAGGCCCGCAGCGCCGCAACCGCCTCATCGGCGAGGGCGCGACCGAGGAGACTGCCGTCGCGTGGATCGCGGCATGGGAAGCCAAGGCGGCCGAGGACAGTCTCGAGTGGGGCTCCGCGTACTGGCAGGCCGGCTGGAACTTGGATCGCCGAGCAGGGCCAGCGTCGCGCTCGACCCTAGGCCATGCGATGGCAAGGCGACGTCGCCATCGCCGAAGGGCGCGACAGGTCGCGCACGACTCGTAGCGTGACGTACCGAGACGCGGATGCCGAGCGCCGCGTAGCGAGCGTCGCGGAGGTGGAGGCGCACTGGGCCATGGACCAGTACTGGAGCGGCGGCCGCACATTTCGCCCGACGTGCTTGCTCTTCAGCCTCCCCCGCTCGACCCGCTTGAAGATGCGGCCGCAACTTCAAGGCGTCCGCGAGAGCAGAGGCCGGATGCCTGCCCGGCCCCTGCACGTTCTCGCGGAATCAACTGTCTAGCAGACGATGTCGCCGGTATTGCCGTCGATTGACTGGCGCCACACACCGCAGGCTCCACCTTCGAACGTCGCCGCGAACGTGAGGAACTGGAGGGAGTCGAAGCTGGAAAAGTAGTTCCTCGCATTGAACGCAGGCCCGAGGCATGTGCCGTCCTGCTGGCACTGCTGGTCGAAGTCACCGACGAAGCCCTTCGTGGCGAGGTTGGGCGCGAAGGTCCCGTGGATCACAATGACGAGCTCCCCGTACCACCGGCCGGTCACGCCGCCGCGGACCGTGCCGGTCCCCTCCGGGCTCACGCCTGCGAAGGTGGTGAACGTGCCGGTGTCTTGGCGCTTGAAGCAGTAGGTGTCCGTCCCGATCTGCCAGATCTGGATCGACTCGCGAGCCGCGTCGAGCGCCCAGACATGCCCGTCTGCCCCGAAATCGGCGGCGTTGCGGTACGTGCCGTACGCGTTCACGACTATGGGGCCGCCTCCGGGACATGCCTCCACGGCGGCTGACGCGGCGGTCTGGGGCACGGTCGCGCCCAGGGCCGCAGCCGGTACAACGATGGTCGCTATCGTCATGGCCCCGCCAAGCAGCCCGCTGAGGAAGAGTCGACGGCCGTTCTTCATACCAGGCTCCCTCTGTCGTCGGGACACACGTCACCGATCCGCCACGAACTGTATGACCCCTCCGTCACGCAGATGTCTCGACCGATGGATGGCATCGCCGTAGACGGCGTCGTGCGCCGGTTGCGCTAACCGCAGCGGGTCTCCCCCGCCAGCGGTTCCACGATCTCCGGCATTGCTCCGCGACCCTGCGACTAGAGCAGGGCGAGGAACTAGCCGTCGTGTCGCGCATCCTCGGCCACGCGAGCATCACGACCACGGCCAACGTTTACGGGCACTTAACGGACGCGATGCTCGGCCGAGCAACCGAGCGGACCGACGTCATCCTCGGTCGACGGACCGCCGCGAACACTAGAAGGGGTACGGCGTGGGGTACGCCCCGAATCAGAACCGCCCTCGCACCAGCGCCGAGGGCCGTTTCGTGCGTGAAATAGTGGTGAGCCCGGAAGGACTTGAACCTTCAACCCGCTGATTAAGAGTCAGCTGCTCTGCCATTGAGCTACGGGCCCACTGAATCGTGCTCAGAAAGAGCAGATTACTGGTCGGATGCTTGACTGCACCGTTCGAACAACCGATGATTGGACTCTGTTCAAACCCCAATCAGAGGAGTCCAGGCGATGCAACAAGCACCGACCAGCGGCGTGAATGGTAGCGCAGAGGGCGACGTCGCGGCCAACGCGATCTCGTTCGCACGCCACCTCCGCGCGGCCAACAAGTCGCCCATGACGATCAAGTCATACCTCGAGGCGACAGCCCAGTTCGACGCATTCCTGGCCGACCGTGGGATGCCTAGAGACGTCGCCGCGATCCATCGCGAGCATGTCGAGGCGTTCATTGAGAACCAGCTCAGCCGACTAAAGCCGGCGAGCGCCGCCAACCGTTACCGGAGCCTTCAGCAGTACTTCAAATGGCTGACTGATGAGGGCGAGATCCGCGAGAGCCCGATGGCACGCATGAAGCCGCCAACCATCCCTGAGACTCCCCCGCCGGTCCTACGCGAGGACGAGATCAAGAAACTCCTCGCCGCCTGCTCCGGGACGGACTTCGATGACCGCCGCGACCTCGCGATCATCTGGCTCCTGGCCGACACGGGGATCCGGCGCGCCGAGATCGCTGGACTGACCGTTGAAGACATCGACTGGGACCACGAGACGCTGATCGTGGTCGGCAAGGGTCGACGACCGCGGACCGTCGCCTTCGGCCGGAAAGTCGCCAAGGCCCTTGACCGCTACGTCCGCGTCCGGAGCCGTCATGCCGACGCTCGCGAGCCGTGGCTGTGGCTCGGCCGCAAGGGTCGACTTACCGAGACGGGCATCGCACAAATGCTCCGCCGCCGCGCCGCTCAGGCGGGTATCCAAGAGCTCCACCCACACCTGTTCCGCCATACGTTCGCCCACCAATGGCTCGCCGATGGTGGCTCCGAGGGCGACCTCATGCGGCTCGCCGGTTGGCGATCACGGACGATGCTGAGCCGCTATGGTGCGAGTGCCGCGACAGAGCGTGCGTTGGCTGCTCACCGGAAGCTCAGTCCTGGAGACAAGCTGTGACCCAGGACCCTCGGGCGCAGTTGACAGCGGCGATTCAGTTCCTTGAGAACGAGCTTGGACGTCCCGACCTCACGCCGCGCGTCCGGCAACTCAGCCAGCTGATGCTCAACCGCTCCCGAGAGATCGAGGACGTCCTCGACACCAACGATGCTGAGGGCAGGAAGGACCTTCTCGAGCGTGGTGAGTCGCTCGCCCTCTGGATGAGACACCGCGACGTTCTTGACGTTCTTCTCACATCCCGCGCATTTGTCGAGGATGAGGCGACCGGCGCGGTGACGCTCCGATGGGATCTGATCGCGGAGGAACACCGCGCGGTCGCGGTTTCGTTCGCGAACGAGGTAGTCGCCCTTCGACGGGGCCGGTCGGCCGGGGGTCGTCCCAAGAAAGGCTGAGGCAAACCGGGTCGACCCAGTTACGGGAGCGGTATCGAACGCTGTACTAACAGTGTGACTCCCGCCGAACGTTCGCTCCGTAGCCGCCTCGGAGGCCTCACCACGGCTGCGCGCGGTCACGTGAACACGGCACCAGCCCGCCCCGCGTTCGCTGCGAGGTTCTACGCGGACATTCCTGAGGATCTCCCTCAGCGTGAGCGCGACCGCCGGGCGGAGGCTGCGCGCCGACTACATATGACCCGCCTCGCGTACCGGAGCGTCCGGACGCGCGGCAAGCGAAAGGCCGACGCGGATGTTCAGTCTCCCGCGTCGGCCCTGGAGGTCCGTCGTGCCAGCGACGAACTCCCGCCAGTCTAGCGCTGGGCATCCCCTCGGGGAACGACCGACCGCAGCCAATGACCCGCTACTCGCGGCCGCGAAGCGCGCTTCGGTCGGCGCGGCCTGGGAGATCGAAGCCCAGCGACGCCGAGCACTGCGGCGACCGAGCGATCGCCTGGACGAGCTCGAACGGGAAGTCGAAAGGCTTCGGGCTGAGCTGTGCGAGATGTGGCTCGGATGGCCGTTCTAATGGCTCTGTCCTCTCAGCCAGCGCCTGCACCCATGTACCCGACCGTCTCGCTATCGGCGTTCGTCGCCGAGCCCGAGCCGGCCTTCCCGATGCTGGTCGAAGGCCTCGGCCTCCCGGCGGTTGGGTCCGTCATGCTCGGCGGTCCGCCCAAGTCGCTCAAGACGCTGCTCATGACGCAGCTGGCCGTGTGTGTTTCATCCGTCGATGAAGACGACGACTGGCTGCCGTTCCTCGACTTTCCGATCGCCCACGGCGGCCCAGTCCTATTCGTCGAGGAAGAGGGCGGACGGGCGCCGCTCCGTCGCCGGATCGAACTCCAGCTGGTCGGTCTGGGCGCCGATGACCCAGCGATCGAGTTTCTGTTGTTCGCTGGCACCCGGCTCGACAGCGAGGCGTCGTTTCGTCGCCTCCACGCCACGGTCCACGACCTGGGCCCTGCCCTCGTGGTCTCGACCCGTTCTCGTTCCTCCACGGCCAGGACGAGAACAAGCCTTCGTCGATGGCGCCGATCATGAAGCGCCTCAGCCGGCTCGCGACCGAAGGCGAGACGTGCGTCGTGGTCATCCATCACGTCACGAAACCGAACGCGGACCGTCCGGCGGGACGCCTCGGCGACCGGATCCGCGGTGCCGGCTCCATCACCGCGGGCGTCGACGGCTTCCTGCTCCTCGACCGGAAGGGCGGGGACCGGGCGCAGCTGCGGGGCGAGTTCCGCGATCACGAACCGATCGAGGTCATGGTCGAGCTCGACCCCGAGACGTTGCTGCTCGATCGCGTCGACGCCCCGACGCCTGACCGGAAGGTCAGCGATGGCGAGTTGACCGCGTTCGTGACCGAGCAAGGGCGGGTGACAAGGCGCGACGTGGCCGACCGCTTCGGACTCCGCTCGAAGAACACGGCCGGCGCGATGCTCGAGGCTCTGCCGGGGATCGACTGGTACGACGACGGGACCGGTCGACGGACCCGCTACTACCGCATGGGGACCGGTCAATGACCGGTCAATCACCCCTGACCGACCACCGGTCACCACCCTATAGGGTGACCGGTCGGTTGATCGGTCGGTTGATCGGTCTATTTGATGTCGGTTGCACCGTCGTCGAAAGCGCCCGCTTCCATCAGGTCTTTCAGAGTTGCAAGGTCGGATTCCGTCGTTCGCTTCATGAGGGTCGTCATGAGCGGTTCTGTCAGCTTGAAGAAGCCGCTAGCTTGGGTCTCCATGTGGAACGTCATCCGGGTGCCCTCTTCTACTGGCTCGTAGCTCAGTCGGCCTACAGCTGGGGCAGGGCCGGATTCATATTTCCCCGCGTATGTCCGATTCGCCTCGTACTCGGTGATCACCGTGCTGACTTCTACCCGCTGGCCGAGAAACATCGCGACGGCGTGCCACGTCGTGCCCACTCCGATCGGCCCCTCCGAAGTCTTCTTGACCTCCAGAAGCCTCGATTGCCATTTCGGCTGATTCTCAAAGTTGGTGGTGAAGGCAAACACCTCTTCGACGGGTCGCTTGATCACGATGCTGCTTTCGATTGTCGCTATCGGCCTCACTCCCTTTCGCGGAACATCCTAGGCCTGGGTGAGGCCTCGCCCGTTTTGCCCAAAAGACGGACAGCTAGATGACTCCCAATCATCGGCTCTCGTCCGCGCAGTTTCGTGCGTGGATCGAGGCCGATTCCGGCCTCGGAGTCGTCCAGTCATCCGCTCTACGCAGCAATCACGGGCATATCAGGCCATAGTCAGTCGGGCGAAGCGCCAGCCCTACTCCCGGGAACGTCGGGCCGAGGCGCTGGCTCTTGCCCGGATCGCCGGTGCCGAGGTCGCCAGCGAGCGGACCGGCATCCCGATCCAGACCATCCGCCGGTGGATGGATGCGGCTGGCGTCCGGCCTGGTGCCGACCTTCCCCAGGAGCGCCTCGAAGCGCTCCGCGACCTAGCCGAGGCGAGCGTCACGCGCGACCTCGTGGAGGGACGCATCCGCGGCGTGCAGGCCATGACCGTGGCCGGCATCGCTCGGCGTCATATCGCGAAGGCGGAGGCGGCCACCACCGACGGGTCCGGGTCTGCCGTAGCCGCATATGACGAGTTCGCCGGCTGGCTCGTAGATGCCGTCGTCACCGAGCCCATCGAGTCCGAAGAGGCATTCGCGGCACTCGAGGCAGCGATCGATGACGTCGTACCGATGCTGCTCAGGCGGGCCAACGCCGAGACCGACCTCGCGACCCAACCGCCATCACCGCACAGGGTCGCCCTCTTGGCCTGGCACTCCGGACGCCCCGAGATCGAAGCCGGCGACGTCCTTGAGTGGGCCAAGTCCACCGTCCTCGAAGTCATCGCCGAGCACGGCAACATCACCGCCTGGCACGCCTGGCAGCAAGCCGAGGACGAGGCCGAGCACGCCCGGCGGGAGGCCGAGTACGCCGCCATCCAGGCTAGGGCCGAGGCGCTCAAGGCCGAGGCGGATAAGGCCCGGCTCGACGCGGAAGAGAGCGCACGACTTGCGGCCGCCGAACTATCCCGCAGGCCGAGGATCTGATTGATCCGCCCGGCCTCTCTCCCTTCCTCCACCCATGCTCGTCCGCGGGGACGATCAGCCAGCAAAACAGCATCTCTGTGCGATTCTCGCCGCTCCCAGGGCAAGCTGACCGGATCTGGACATCTGATAAGGTCGACGTCGGCACATGGCGGGCACGCTGCTAGCATCAGCGGCGATGGGCCTCGAGAGGGTGGAGGTCGCGATCGTCGGTGGCGGGCAAGCGGGGCTCGCCCTCAGTTACCGGCTGACGGAGCTCGGCCGGGAGCACGCGGTCCTCGAGCAGAGGCGACTCGTCGAGAGCTGGCGCTCGAAGCGGTGGGACTCGCTCCGCGTCATCGCTCCCAACTGGTCCGTCGCGCTGCCGGGCCTGCCCTACCAGGGAGACGACCCGGACGGCTTCATGGCCCGCGACGAGGTCGTAATGCACCTCGAGGGGTATGCCGCTTCGTTCAGCGCACCCGTCCGCGAGGGCTGTCGGGTCGTGGCCGTCGAGGCGGCCACGGGCGGCGGCTTCACGTTGCGCACGGAAGACGGCTCGGTCGCGGCGGACCAAGTGGTGCTCGCGACCGGGGCGTTGCAGCGGCCGAACATCCCGGTCGACGTGGAGATCCCCCGAGACTTGGACCAGCTCGTCGCGGCGGACTACCGCCATCCCAGCGACCTGCCCCCCAAGGGCGTGCTCATCGTCGGCAGCGGCGAGACCGGCTGCCAGATCGCCGAGGAGTTGGCGAGGGCGGGCCGCGAGGTCTGGCTGTCCGGCGGCCGGGGTTGGTGGACGCCGCGGCGATATCGCGGTCGCGACATCGCCGCCTGGTTCCGGGTCACCGGGTGGCTCGACCGGCGCACCGCGGACCTGCCACCGGGCAAGCGTACGGGGCAGCCCAACCCGCAGCTCACGGGCGCCGCCGGCGGCCACGACATCAGCTCCCATACCCTAGCGCGCGATGGGGTTCGCCTCCTCGGACGGTCCCGGGGATTTCACGACGGCACCGCGTACTTCGCCGACGACCTCGCCCAGAACCTGGCGTGGGGCGATGCCCAGGCGAGGAGCTACCTCGAGACGGTCGACCGCGCGATCCGTGATCAAGGGATCGACGCGCCCTACGAGGACCTGCCGGCCGACCTGCGCCAGAGCGCCGAGGCTACGGCTGCCGTCGCCGGGCAGGCCCCGCGCGAGCTCGATCTCGCGGCGGCCGGCGTCGGGACGATCCTGTGGGCGACCGGCTACCGGCCGGACTTCTCGTGGGTGGGCCTGCCCTTCGTGGATTCCGACGGCCATCCGCGCCAGCGGCGGGGCGTGACGGACGTCGACGGCTTGCACGTGCTTGGTCTCGATTGGCTTCATTCGGCCCGCTCCGGCCTATTTGCCGGCATCGACGAGGACGCGACCTACCTTGCTGGCGTCATCGCCGCGCGGGCCTGACGCTCACGCGCCGGCTTGCCCGAGCGCCCGTGGACCAACGAGTCGAAGGTCGACGCGGTGGCCGCCACGCGGCGGCACCTCCAGGCCGGCACGCTGGCCTTGCTCGAGCACGCCGACCTTGTCCGCGAGCTGATCAGCCTCGAGCAGCATCCGCTGCCGTCGGGGCGTCCGCGCATCGCCGCTCCCTCGGCGGGACCGACGACTACGCAAGCGCCCTCCTCGCCCTCGTAGCGGAGCTGGCCGGCAAAGACTCACGAGGTCGCGTCCCGTTTGGGGCGGCGGCATAGTCACTCGGGCGAGGTCGGCTACCGGCTCCTGCAGTCCGGTACAGCCGGCGTGGGCGTGGGACACTCCGGGAGTGCGAGATCAGGTGGCCCAGGCTCCGGGCGGGCGCCTCACCTCAGTCCAGCTCGCGTTCGAAGCGAGCGCACCTGTCGAGCTCATCGACGAGCTGGTCGCGGCGGGAGCGATCAAGCGCCACCGCGACGGGACGCATGAGCCCGAGGACGTCCCGAGAGTACGGCTCGCGCATGCGCTCGCCTCGGGCGGGATCACCGTCGCGGACATCGTGCACGAGATCGATACGGGCAACATGCCCTTCAGTGAGATCCCGCGGCTAGGGATCGTCCCGCAGGCCACGGGCCGTACGTTCGCCGAGTTTGCAGCAACCTTGGGTGAGCAGGGGGCGCTGCTGCCGGATCTGTATGTTGCCTTCGGCCTGGGTGTGCCGCCACCGGAGACGGCGATGCGCGACCACGAGGAGGCGGCACTGACGGCGTTCCTCACGGTTTGGTCGATGGTCGATGAACGACCGGAGTTGCTCCTGCGTGCTGCCCGGATCACCGGCGAGGGCATGCGGAACATGATCGCCGGAACGACCGACCTGATCGACGAGTTCGGAGGCTCACCGCCGCAACGGCTCAGGCGCGGGCTGTCGACCGAGGACGCGATCGCACCGTCCATCCTCCAGGCGGACACGATGAACAAGCTCCTCACCTGGCTTAGGGAGAGGCACCAGGAGCATGAGGTCTTCGAACGGATCGTCGACTACACCCAGCATTCGCTGGAACGAGCCGGTCGAATGCCGGCCCGCCAGGTCGATCCGCCTGCGATCGCGTTCGTGGACTTGAGCGGATTTACGGAGCGCACCGCAAGGGCCGGCGATGAACTCGCCGCGCAGGATGCCACCACCCTGCAGGGCCTCGCGCAGGCTGCGGCGGCGGCGCACGGCGGTCGGGTCGTGAAGCTGCTTGGCGACGGCGTGATGCTGCGCTTCAACAACGCCCATGATGCCGTTGTCGCCGTTCGCGAGTTGATGGCGGCGATCAGGGCGCACGGTCTGTTGCCGGCACACTCCGGGATCGCCTCCGGGCGGTTCGTCGTCCGCGACGGCGACGTGTACGGACACACGGTCAACCTGGCGGCGAGGATCGCGGCCCACGGCGTGGCCGGCGAGATGCTCATCACGGCGGCCGCTGCGGAGTCGTTGACCGGCACCGGGTTGATCTTGGAGGATGCCGGACAGGTTGTGCTCAAGGGCATCCCCGAACCGGTCGGTCTCGTCCGGATCCTCTCGTGACCGCGCTGAAGACGACCGCGGCGGCCTCACCCGATGCTCCCGTTGGTCGGCGATCCAGTCCCAACCGGAGTCCCAGTAGGCCGAGCCGCGCTCGAGGCCGTCCTGCGCCGCCTGCGCTTCCCACGCGGCGATCCACGCGTCGGCGGTCTCGGGTGCCACCCGCTCGCCGATGAGTTGCGGCTTCACATGGCTGCGCGGTGCGCTTCGTCGATGCCGTCGGACGTCGCCTACCGCGACGAGACGCGGGCTGGCTGGACCAAGCTCCAAGGACCGAAGCTGGTTTGAGCGTGAGGCGTGGAGGTTGGACCGCCGCTAGTCCTGCCGCCCGGCCATCTTCATCCCGATGACCGCGAGCACTTGGCACACGCCCTCGTACTCGTCGGGCTCCACCATGATGACCTGCGAGTCCCTCCATGCGGAATCGGGGACGATGACCAGCGTGGCCGGCCGATCACGCTCGATGTCGAACTGGATGCGACGGACATCCTCCATGGGGACGTCGAGGTGTACGCGGTCCGCTGAACCGACTCTGAGGAGATCGTCAGTGACCACTAGGGTGTGGCCGTCGGCGCTCGCCTGAGCACGGATGTCCTGCGGGGTGATCTCCCGCAGCTGAGGTCTCTCGGGCATGTGATGGTCCGGCCTTTCGCGCGTGAAGGTGACGCAGCGCGGCCGAGAGCATCAATCCCCGTACCGGGTTGGTAATGCAAGCCTGCGCCACGATCACGGCGTTCATGCGCCTCGCACGCCCACTGATGTGTGAATACGACGTTGCAGTGTGCCCAACGCAGGCTTGTTGACGCGGCCCGCTCCCACTACCATCCCGCGTCACGACCCCCAGCCCGAGGACGGTGAACGTGGCCAACAAAACGTCCCGGCTGCTCGAGGCGTGGCGGGAGGCGGAGCGCGCCGCTGGCGCCGCACGTCTGGCGGCCGAGCATGCGCTCGAGGCAGCAGATGCCGCCGACAGGTCAGCCGAGGCTGCCAAGCGGGCGGCCGAGGACGCAGGGATGACCCTGGAGGCAGCCGACCGCGTGGTCGGCGGCGCGAAGAAGGCGTACCACAACCACGAGGCGGCCATCCTCGCGGAGGGAGAGAAGAAGCACCCCAAAGAGGTCCCGGGCGGTCTCGGGGAGACGGGCTAGCTCTCCTCGGATCCCGTGGGCTGAGCGCCACTCGACAGTCGTCCTAGAATCGGAGCTCCGGGGGAGCCTGTCTCAAGGGTCATTGGGGCAGAGGGACGTCGGTGAGGACAGCCGTAGTGATCCTTCAGCTCTGGCGTGAGCTGGAGCGGCAGCTTGAGTCCGCGGACGAGGACGACCGCGAAGACCTCCATGCTCGTATCTTCGAACTACGTGGCCTGTATCAGCGCGCCATCGAAGATGTCTACGACGTCGAGGCCGCCGGCGGGCCGTCAGAGGGCGGTAGCCGCAGCTAGCCCTCGACGTCGAAGCTCTCGGGTGGGACATCGAGCCATTCGGCGATCGTCACCCAGGGCATGTTCCTTGACCAACATCGGGTCACTGACCGCGGCGCTTGCGACCCACCCAGAGCGTCGTCACGAAGCGCTCCACGACGTGACCGCCGAGCTCCTCCTGAACGAACTGCCGAACCTCCCGGAGGAGTGCCGCTCGGCGCCTAGGTGGCAGCGCGCGATGGTTCGAGTACGTGCGAAGCAACCCGATAAGCGAGTCGGTCGAGAGTGCGTGGTCCGACACGAACCGGCGCACGGCGACTTCTTCGAAAAGCTCTGTCGTGGGTGACGGGTCGGCGAACGCGTCGACCTCGTTCTCTGTAGGCGGCACATAGGGCGGTCCGACCTCGGGCGCAAGCCGCTCGAGATTGGCGCGCCACCTCGGTGGTATTGCTCGTTGGTCGAGCTGATCACCCGGTCACTGGCGACCAGTACGAGCCTCCCGCGCGGGAGCAGCACCCGCGAGGCCGACTGGTACCGCCGCTGGGGATCGATCCAGTGGAACGCTGTGGCAGCCGCCACAGCGTCGAACGCGGCGACTGGCAGGTCGGCGTCCTCGAAACGGCTCCGGATGATCGCGAGGCCCGACTCTTCCCCGAACTTACTAGCGAGGAACGCCGCCATCCGTTCGCCAGGCTCGATGGCGGTGACTGAGACGCGGTGTCTCAGGAGCGGTCCTGTGAGCCGGCCAGTACCAGGTCCGACCTCGACCACACGCGAACCGCGGCCAAGACCAGCCAGCTCGTGAAGCGCCGCGATCACCTCGGCCTGAGACGCCGGTCGAAACCGGTCGTACAGCGTTGGCGCTTCGTCAAAGAGGAGGCCACGGTCGACGTCAGACCCGCCAGCCGATCCAGGCAAGCCCGACGAACCGGGACGCCCCAACTAGCTCCTCCTTTGCTGGAAGGACCCCGCTCGTCGCCTCCGCGGGCGGGGTTACTTCACGTTTTCAGACCGAAGTCGTCGGGCAGTCCTAAACCTGCGGCGATCGACCCTATTCAGGCAGTCTGCGCGTCCTGCGCTTCTCCGCGATCCACGTCCAGCCCGCCTCCCAATAGGCGTTCCCGCGCTGGAGGCCGTCTTCGGCCGCCTGCGCCTCCCACGCGGCGATCCAGGCGTCGGCCATCTCCGGGCGCACGCCGTCACCGATGAGGCTGTTTCGGACGGCCGCGTGACGGGCCGCGTCGATGCGTTCGGGGGTCGACCGGCGGGACATGGCCGCGATGGTAGAACCACGCCATTGACAGCTCAGGTGACGGAGCGGCCCGCCCGTACCATGCCGGTCATGAGTTTGGCGAGGGGTCTTCTGCGGTTGTCGGCTGCCTTGTTCGGTGTGACGGGCCTGGGATACCTCGTGGCACCGGCCGGGATGCTGTCGGTTGTCGGCAGGCCACGGATCCACCCATATGCGAACAGCTTGCCTCGGCGTGCCTCGGCGCCTACACGACCGTCGTCGTGGTCGGCGATCGGCACGACAACCGCGGCTGCGAGGTCGAGCCGTGAGCGGCTGGCAGACCATCGCCATCGTCATCGGCGTGACGATCTTCGTCGTGATGGGCGCCCCTCGTGGGGATTTGGCTGTTCATCAACTGGCCGGCCGCGGGTGGCGTTCGCGTGCTCTGACTGGAATGACCGACCACCCCGCGCACCTCTGGCGCCTTCCGCGCCGACGGCGCGATCGGCTACGGCATGAACCTGGTTGGGGTCGCGTTCACGACACGCCCAGCGGCGCAGGGCAGCGTGTTGTGGATCGTGCCGCTCGACTTGGAGTAGGTCGCGGCGCGACACTCTCAGTACGCGAGCATGTTCTGGACGACGACTACGAGCATCGCTGCCACGACCATGACGATCGCCGATGGCAACGTCAGGCCGATGAAGGCGAGGAGCGCCGAGTGCTCTGACGAGGCCCGGCGCAGAATCTCGAGGCCTGCGAGCATGAGGATCAGCGCGGCGCCAACGGGGATGATGCCGAGCGGCATCCCGGCCACATCCGGCGGGTTGGCGGTGATCACGTCCGACGCTCCCGGGACGGCGATCAGGAGGACGAGGAGGACCCCCAGGGGGAGGAGGTCGAGGAGGACGCGCCGGTCGGTTCGGCTCAACATCTCTCAGTAGCCGTGCCGCTCGAGCGGTCGGAACCCGACCCACAGCAGCACGAGCAACATGACCACGGGCACCGGCCCGACCACCCGATGAGATCGTCCACGGATGGCAGCCTATGCCTCCGGATTGCCCTACGCATGTAGCGTCGAGGACGGCCCCCAGCACCGTCGCTCCATCCCCCCGGAGCGTCCCCCGCTGGGGGCCGCGCGCCACTAACGGGCCACCCTCCCGGTCGTTGTAATCGGTGGGGCCTCCGGGGGCCAGGCTTCCGTTCCCCCGGCGGATGGCGTCCGGGGTCCCGCCATGGCGGTCAAGGGCGACACCATCCTGCAACGGCGTCGACCCGGCTGTAAGCGCCCGGCTGTCCCACCGCCACTAACGTGGAGCATCGGCGACTCGTCCATCGTGCCCCGTTCCTTTAGCGGGGAGCGTGGTGGGCGAGTTGACCTTTCTAGGCTTCCACGTCGACCTGCCAGCGGCCGCCCACATCGACGATCAAGACGAAGCGCCTCGCCCCGCTGGTCGACTCCCCCCAGGCCCTGCGTCGACAGCGAGGCGAGGCGCGCTGGGGGCCGCTCGGCTCCTGTTCCCCCAGAAACGAGCTGACGAGCTACCGCATGGGAACGTAGCCATACTGGGCCGAGGGCCGGACTGCATCAGTCCCGGCGTGCATATCAGGCTCATAACAGGGGGTGACATCCGGGCGTCCCATGGTCGCGAGCGCCCCGGTCCCTGACGCATCCCCCCGCGCCCCCGCAGGGGCGTTTTCGATGGGCAACAGCGCAACACGTGGGCCGCGATGGTCCCTAACGCTTGGACCGGCGCCACGTTGTTCTGATCGGGACCGCCGGGGAGGTCTACCGTTCCCCCGGCGAGGACTTCTCCGGGGGTCCTGCCATGTCCTACTATCGAGGGTCCGTAGAGCCCTTGAGAGTGCCGTCATGGGTGGCTTGGTCGCAGAGATCCTCGAGGAATGGCGAGAACTCGAGCGCCGGCTCGCGGCCGCCGAGGGTGACGAGACGAAGGCCATCAAGGCACGCATCGTTCGAGTGGGCGTTGAGCTCGGGGCGCTTCCTTCGCGCTTGCGATACTGCGACCTATGCTGATGCAGATCCTGCGCCTTCTCATGCTGCGCGTCCTGCCGCGCCGGCTCATCCCGATCCTCACGGTCATAGAGCTGGTCTTCTTGGTCCGGCGGATGCGCCGGCGCGGCCGGCAGCCCGTGGCGCCGCAGAAGCTCGTCACAGTCGAGAGACCCGAGCAGCCTGAGCGCTAGGTGCCGGTCCTCTGCTGCCGATGCGGCGATCTATCCGGTGAACGTTCCTTAGTGGAGAGCCCGCCCAATACCCAACCCCGGGTGGGTAGGGTGCCTTCGGCCCCCAGCCCCCGACTCGTTCCCCCCACGAGTTGGCGCGCGGTTGGGGGCCAACGGGCCGCTCGGTAGCTCCCGAGTCCGGGAGGGCACACCGGGCGGCCCTCAGTCGGGCAGCTTCCTCGTCTTCCGCTGCTCGGCGATCCAAGGGGCAGCGCCCTTCCAGTTGTCGGGGTTCTGCCGGTCTAGTCCGTGGCGGTCCGCCTCGTCTTCACAGGGATCGCGGGCCCCACCACCGCCTGGGTATCTGGGCACTCCGCCGCCTCCGGCGATGCGTTACAGCGCGTTCGACTCCATCATTGCCTTGAGATTGTTGATGTCCCGTTGGAAGAGACGCTGAAAGACGGCCATGAACGGACGGCCGAATGGCTTCAAGACGCCACCAGGTTCCATCTCCCAGCGCCAGTCGACGCGCGTGCCGCCGGCGACCGGTGTCAGCGTGTATTTGGTCCGTCCGGTTCCTCCCCATGACGCGCTGACCAAGCGCAGTGCGAGCGTCCTGTTGGGATCTAACTCAGTGACCTCCATCACGCTCTCCAAGGTTCGGCCGAACACGCCCTTCACCACGGCGCGCCGTCGGCTGCCCACGCCGGGTGGCCCCGGCGTCAGAAGCTCGCCTTTGATCGCGTTGGCCGCCCACCTCGGCGCCAGGGTTGGATCGGTCAGGACCGCGAACACGTCCTCCACGGGACGCTCGATCGTGACGCTGACATCGGCATTCGCCATCTCGAGAACTCCCCAATCGCGCTCGCCATCCCCACGATCATCGCCACCCACGCCGCGGCTTCAACGCCGAACGCTTCGGAGTCATCGCGCGTCACGTCGGCAGTTTCCGAGTCTGCCGCTGCTCCGCGATCTAGTCGTGTGCGCCGTCCCAGGAGACCGGCGATTGACGGTCGAGGCGCTGCGGGTCGGCCTCGGCCTCCCTGGCGTCGCACCATGCCTCGGCGGTCGCTAGCGGCATGCCGTGGTCAGTCAGGCCGTTACGGACCGCCGCGCGTCGAGCGGCGTGGATGCGCTCGGGAGTCGATCGGCGGGCCATGGCTGGTAAGTCTGGCGTAAGCCGCGACGGATAGGCTGTAACGACCCCGGCTCCGGTCCGGACCTTCGATCCCGCTTCGGCGGCCTGTCGGTCCGGGCCGACCGGGGTGAGTCTGTTGCCAGACGGGAGGGTATCGATGTCTGAGCCGATCTTCTTCGTCAGCCACTTCCGAATCAAGGAGGGCCAGTTCGATGCGCTGAGACGGCTGACGTTCGACTCAGCCGACAGCCTTCGATCACAGAAGCCACTGACTGTCCTGTTCCTCAGCTACGTCGACGAGGACCGCAGCGTCATCAGCTTCCTGCACGCCTTTGCCGACGCGGACGCGATGGACGTCCACTTCGAGGGTGCAGCCGAGAGATCCAAGGCAGCGCTCGAGTTCATCGAGCCGGTCGGGTGGGAGTTCTACGGGAGCCCGAGCGCTGCGGCCCTTGAAACGATGCGACAATCGGCCACCGCGGCCGGCGCGACCTTGACGGTGCAGCCCGAATACCTGGCGGGCTTCCTGCGCCTGGCGGAGTCAGCCTGAGCGGCTCGCGGGACGGCCTGATCCCGCACGCGGCGGCCAATCGGTCCGGGCCGACCGGGGGCATTCCCGCGCGGCACCTGGCGTCCTATCGGGGGTCCGCAGAGTGGTCAGTGTCGCCCGAGGATCGCGCCCGTTCGGCATCGTAGGTCTCAGTCGAGATGACCCCGCGTTCGCGGAGATCGGCTAGGTCGGTGGCGTTGGCGGCGTCTGGCGGTTGTTTGGTCGTGAGCCGGTTGTAGCCGAAACCGACCGCAAGAAGGATGCGCGCCGTGACGAGGACGGCAACCGTCCATGCGGCGCTGTAGATGACGGCAAGGCCTGTGTCGTTGTTCGCGAAGAGGATCCACCACCCAGCGACGATCGCTGCACCCGCGACAACGACCAGCAAGATTCGCGACGACAGGTGCATGGCTGCCCTCCGACCATCACGTGTCCTTGGAGTTCGCCACAATCTCGAACGAGATGGGCTCGACGTCAAGCCACGATGCGATCGTCCGCCCAGCGGCCAGTCGGTCCGGGCCGACCGGGGCCAGCGGTCAGGTTCTGGTCGAACGTCGAGGGGGGCTAGACGCGCACATCCGTCGTAGCTGAGATCCGATCATCCGGACGGTGGGACTGGCCGTCCGCAGCCTCGAACACGATCTCGTCGTAGCCGCCCTCGGGCTCCGACGGGTCCAGATGGGCCATCGGTCCGGCCACGACTAGGCGCCCGAGGTACGTGCCGTCGGCACCCGAGTACAGCACGGTCATGCCGTTCGTGCTGTCCTTCTTCGAAACCATTGACCTCTGGGAGCCGGCCCACGATACCCGCGACCCACTCCAGAGCATTCCAAGTCTCCATTCCCACCTCCCCGAGAGCGTATTCCGGACAGCCGATAACTGGACACACATCAGCCCCGTTTCTGCGTGCGAAGTGCACCGCTAGGACGGGGCTGATTAAGAGTCAGCTGCTCTGCGATTGAGCCACGGGCCCACGGGTCGGCGATGATACCGCACCTTCCCGGAGCACCGACAGACGAGGGGTACGATTCGCCTCTATCCAGAGGGAAGGTCGCAATGATCGGCCGAGACCGCCTCGCCTTGTGAAAGACATCGACGACGCAAACGTCAATGGACCGGATGTCGAACCAACGGACAACCCGGTCATGACCAGCGATGTCGCGACGACGCGTATGGCGCCAGCTCGATCGGCCGTCGGCCCGATAGTGGAAGAGGCCTTCGATGCGCATGCGGCACGCCTCAAGGCCTTCGCTCTCGCTGCGGTCCGCGATGAGGACGCCGCCGACGACCTGGTCCAGGAGACGTTTCTTCGTTTCGTCCGCCAGGTTCGACAGGGCGACGTTCCCGACAACGTCGGGGGGTGGCTCCACCGAGTCTGTGCGAATCTGATCGTCAGCCGGGGACGGCGCCAGACGGTGGCGGTCCGCAGGAACGCCTCTCTCGTCGATCCCACCATGGGCGTTTCGCCCGAGGACCAAGCTATCCGTTCCGATGAGAGCGCCCGCCTCCGAAACGGACTCGCGGAGCTGCCGCCTGATGCCCGGGTCGCCCTCCTGATGGCGGCCGCGGGTTTCTCCTCCGTGGAGATCGGCGAGGCGATCGGTCGAACCGCCAACGCGACGTCCACCTACATCTGCCGCGCCCGGATCCGACTTCGGGAGGTCCTGTCGGGGTCCGGGGAAGCCCCGCGATGAACGATCACGAGACGTTCCTGCTCCTCGCGGCGAAGCAGATCAGGGAGGTCCTGCCCGCCGCCGAGGAATCGGAGCTGGAGCGGCACCTCGCCACGTGTCCGAGCTGCCGCTCCGTCGCGGCGGCGATGCGACGAGATGAAATCCTGTTGCGAGGCCAACTCGGTGAAGTCTCGGTGTCGCCACGCGTTCGGCAGCGCGTCCTCGACGAAGCGTCCGGTGCCCGGCGCTTTGACGGGCGCATCCTCCTGGCCCTTGCCGCGACGCTCCTGCTCGGGACGATCGCGGTCCCTCTGATCGCGGGTGGAAGACTCGCGGCCTCGCCTTCACCACCCGCGGTCGCGACCGCGGCGTCGCCAACCCCAGCGCCGTCGGTCGAGCCGTCCTCCTCGTCCGCCTCGATCCTGCCCTCCCCGTCGACCGCCTCGATCCCGCCGTCCGCATCCTCCGGACCGGCGCGTTTCGTCGCCGGAGCCTATACGTACGGCGAGCCGGGCACGCGTCGCGACGCGGTCTCCGCGCATTTCGACCAAGGGGATCCGGTGGGCGAGTGGTCGCGCACCATCCCCGCGACGAGCGCAGGGGATTCATATGGAGGTCCGATCACCTGCCTCGTGATCTCAGGATCGGACGCCTGGCTTGCCGGGCCGGCGACGACCGCCACCGACGGCAGCACCGACCGCGCCGCGTTCCTGCATCTACATGACGGCGGGCCGAACGGCCGCGGTGACGAGGCCATCCTGTGGCTGAGCAATCGCGGGGAGACGCTGACGACGATGCAAGGCTGGTGCCAGAACCGGTTCATCCCGGGTGGTCCCGTCCCGTTGACCTCCGGCGACGTCGTCGTGCAGGACGGCTCCGGCTGAGCGGGGCTGCGCCGTTTCCGCAGACCGTATGCGTGCCATGCCCTGCCTTGAGGATAGTGCCTAGACTTCGACCCATGCCAGACGAGCTCGATCCCGCCACCCTGGCCAGCCAGTCAACGTCCTCCGTCGATGCCTCGACGCCGGCGCTGCCGTCCGAGGAAGTCGCACGACTCGCCACAGGACTCGACCCCGCCTGGGAGGTGCGAGCCGACCGCATCGTCCGGACGTTCCGGTTCAGCGGCTTCGGCGGCGCATTCGCGCTCGCCACGCGGATCGCGCTGCTCGCCGAGACGCAGGGACATCACCCCGCGATGGAGGTCGCGTGGGGCCGACTCGTGGTCACCTGGCAGACCGACGCGATCGGTGGAATCACCGCCAACGACCTGATCATGGCCGCCAAGGTCGACCGGGTCGTATCCCGCGGCCTCGGCGTCAAGGACGGCTGACCGCTATCCAACTCCGAGGACGGCAAGCAGCCGGTCGATGAAGGGGATCTGGGTGTCCTTGACCTTCGAGCGCCCACGGTCCGGCGCGAACCACTCGACGCGGTCGATCTCCGGGATCGTGATGTAGCGGCCGGACTTCGGCGGCCACTGGAACGGGAAGGTGTTGCTATGCGCGCTCGCGGGATCGAGGTCGCCTTCGAGCGCCCACGCGACGACGACCTTGCCGCCCTTCTGGGTGATCTCGCCGAGGTCGATCGGGGAGCCGTCAGGGACCGGATACCCGGTCTCCTCCTCGAATTCCCGCCGCGCGACGTCCCACGGATCCTCGCCGTCCTCGATCTCGCCCTTCGGGATCGTCCACACACCTTCGTCGCGCGTGGCCCAGATCGGCCCGCCCGGGTGCGCGAGCAGGACCTCGACACCCTCGTCCGCAGAGCGCCGATAGAGCAACACGCCGGCGCTCCGCCTTGAGCGACCCACCCCGACGTCAGCCCGCGGTCTGGTTGTCGATCTGGGCGCGCTGCAATCGACCGCTGAAGTCGACATAGATCGACTTCCACTCGGTATACGTGTCGAGCGCTACATTCCCGGCCTCGCGGTGGCCGTTGCCGGTCTCCTTCCAGCCGCCGAACGGCAGATGCACCTCGGCCCCGGTCGTGCCGGCATTGACGTACACGATGCCGGTCTCGAAGTCGCGCATCGCACGGAATGCCGTGTTCACGTCGCGCGTGAAGATGCTCGACGAGAGGCCATATCGGGTCTGGTTCAGGGCGAGAATCGCGGCACCGTAGTCTTCGACCGGGATGATCGACAGCACCGGCCCGAAGATCTCCTCCTGGCCGATGCGGTCCATGGGCCCGACGCCGGCGAAGATCGTCGGTTCGAAGAAGTTGCCGTGCTCGAGGTCGCCGTCGGAAGCGCGGGCCCCACCGGTGACCAGATCACCCTCTGTGCGACCGATGTCGACGTAGCCTGCGACCTTGTCGACCGCGACGCCGTTGATCAGCGGCCCGACGTCCGTCCCGGCGTCGAGGCCATCGCCGAGGCGGAGGGCACGAGCGCGCTTCTCGAGGCGTTGCACGAGGGGCTCGACGACCGAGCTCTCCACGATGACCCGTGACGCTGCCGTGCAGCGTTGACCGGTCGTGCCGAACGCGCTCCACAGGATCCCGTCGGTGGCGAGATCGAGATCGGCATCGGCCAGGACGACCACCCCGTTCTTGCCGCCCATCTCCAGGGAGAGCCGCTTGAGCCGCTGCCCGGCGGTCGCGGCGATCGACTTGCCCGTCGCCGACGACCCGGTGAACGAGATCACGCCGATATCCGGCGAACTGACGATCGCGTCCCCGACCTCGCCGCCGGTGCCGGTCACGAGGTTGACGACGCCCGGCGGGACCCCGGCCTCCGCCATCAGCTCGACGAGCAGCGTGGCGCAATGGGGCGTGTCGCTGGCCGGCTTGAACACGACGGTATTGCCGGTCACGAGGGCCGGCATCATCTTCCAGCACGGGATCGCCATCGGGAAGTTCCAGGGCGTGATGATCCCGGCGACACCGATCGGCTGACGGATCGACATCGCCCACTTGTCGGGCAGCTCCGACGGGACCGTATCGCCGTGCATCCGACGGCCCTCGCCGGCCATCAGGAATGCGATGTCGATGCCTTCCTGGACGTCGCCGCGGGCCTCGGCGATGACCTTGCCCATCTCGCGTGTCATGGCGCGCGCGAGCCGCTCCTTGTGCTCGGCCATCAACGCCCCGAAGGCGTACAGGACCTCGCCACGCTTCGGCGCAGGCGTGCGGCGCCACATCGGGAGCGCAGTCTCCGCAGCCTTCGTCGCCATCGCAACATCCGCCGCTGTGCCCTGCTGGAAGCGCCCGATGATGTCGCGCCGATCTGCCGGGTTGCGGCTCTCGAACGTGTCGCCGCCGACCGAATCCATCCACTCGCCGGCGATGAAGTGCCGGAAGGTCGGAGCGTCGGCCGGTCGCGCGTCTGCGGAGGCCACGACGGTGCTGTCGGTCACGTCGCCGAGTGTACGGCTGTCGGCACCGGCTCGGCCGCGGGCTCGTCAACGTCGCCCTCGATCGTGACCTCCGGCAGCCAGCGCAGGAACGGGGGCAGCCACCAGTTCCACTCGCCGAGGAGGCGCATCGTGGCCGGCAGCAACACGCTCCGGACGATCGTCGCGTCGAGCAGCACCGCGACCGCCAGCCCGAATCCGAGCTGCTTGATGATCACCAGTTCCAGCGTCACGAAGACCGCGAAGACCGTGATCATGATCGCCGCAGCGCTGGTGATCGTCCCGGCCGTGATGGCGATGCCGCGCGCGACCGCCTCGTTCGAGGACAGCCCGTGGTCTCGCGCCTCCTTGATCCGGGTGAGGATGAAGACGTGGTAGTCCATCGAGAGCCCGAACAGGATCGTGAAGATGAAGACCGGCACGAACGCCTCGATCGGCCCTGGTTTGAATCCGAGGAGGTCGGCACCGTGGCCGTCCTGGAAGACGAGGACTAGCAGCCCGAACGCTGCACCCGTCGAGAGCAGGTTGAGCAGGATCGCCTTGATCGGGATCACGATCGAGCGGAATGCGACGAGCAGCAGGACGAACGACAGCGCCAGGACGAAGCCGATGACCTGGGGAATGCCATCGTTGTAGAAGTCGACGACATCCGCCGTGAATGCGGCCCGCCCGGTGACGAGCGCCTCCACGCCGTCCATGTCGCCGAACACGTCGGGCACGATCGTCTCGCGCACCTCGTGCACGATCTCCCGGTTACGCAAGTCGTTCTGGCCGCCGGCCATGACCACCGACACCATCGCCACTGTTCCGTCGGCGGAGGGTTGCGTCTCGGCCGGTCCGCTCAGGCCGTCGACCTCGATGAGTCGCGCCTGCAGCGTCTCGATGGCGGCCTGCGTCGCCGGCTGGTCCGCCTGGGTCACCACGACCTGCAGGGCCAGCGTGGACCCTTCCGGCCACTTCTCGTCGAGAAGGTTCACGCCCTGGACGGCATCGATGGAGTCCGGGAATGAGGCGAAGTCGCTCTGGCCCAGGTGCAGCCGCAGGGCGGGGACGGCCATCGCCAGCAAGAGCGAGGCGGACGCGATAAAGGCGATCACCGAGCGGCGCATGACCGCCCGCACGACGGTCGCCCAGATGCCGCTGCCCTCTTGTCGATCGCGTCCCAGGATCGGGATCCGCAACCGGTCGACCCCGTCGCCGAGGATGGCCAGAGTGGCCGGCAGGAACGTGAGCGAGCCGATGACCGCGATCAGCACCACCGCGATCGTCCCGATGGCCATCGACTGGAAGAGGATGTCGTCGAGTAGGAATAGCCCCGCGATCGAGAACATGACCGCCAGCCCCGAGAAGAACACCGCCCTGCCGGCAGTGGCCGAGGCGACCCGGATGGCGTCCGGCTTGGCGCGTCCATGTCGTCGCTCGGTTCGAAAACGCGTGATCATGAACAGCGAATAGTCGACGGCGACCGCCAGGCCGATCAGCACGATGAGCTGGCTCGCATACGGACTTACCGGATCGATGGTCTGGCTGTAGATGCCCAGGATTCCGAACGCGGCGAGCAGCGCGGTCACGGCCAGGACGAGCGGCACGATCGCGGCGATGGCCGCGCCGAAGGCGACCAGCAGGATGAGGAATGTCAGCGGGATCGTGAGGCGCAGCGAGGCGTCGAGGCCGCCGTTGACGAGCTCCTGGATGTCGTCGTTGGCCAACGTGCCGTCGAGCGAGTGGATCCGCAGGCCCGGATGCGCGACCCGCGTCTCGTCGAGGAATCCGCGCATCGACTGGAGTCGCGAGTCGAGCGCCGCTCCGTCGCCGGGCACCGCGGCCGCGATCCGGACGGTCGACCGATCTGGCGAGACGAGGCCGGCCTCGGGCGGGGCGAGCCGCGGATCGACGATCTCCTCGAACGTTGGCGCAGGCGCGCCATCGATGTCGGTCGTGTGGGCCGCCATCCGCGCGAGGATGTCATCGATATCTGCGGCGAAGGCTGCATCGTCCAGCGTTCGTTCCGGATCCCCTACGACGAACAGCGTCTGGTGAGTCGTGTCCTGCGTCCCCGACGCGCCGAAGAGGTCATAGGCGCGCGCCGCCTCGTAGGTCGACTGCTCCTCGCTATCGTCGTCGACCGCGTCCGCTGTGAGGGTCCCGCCCATCGTCAGGCTGGCGACGAAGAGCCCGATCGTCAGGACGAACCAGAGCAGGACGACCGGCCACCGATGCCGTGCGCTCCATGCGGCGACGCGCACGGTCCACGGTTGTCCCCCTGCGGTCACAGGGTCAGACCCGCTCCACCGCCATCGCGACGGACCCTCCGCCGCCGAGGCACAGGGTCGCGAGGCCGTACCGGCCCTCGCGCCGCTGGAGCTCGTGGAGCAGCGTCGCCACGATCCGGGCACCGCTCGCACCGATCGGGTGACCGAGGGCGATCGCACCACCGTTGACGTTGACCTTGTCCCAGTCGAAGCCGAGCTCACGCCCGTCCGCCAGCGTCTGCGCAGCGAACGCCTCGTTGATCTCGATCAGGTCGAACGCTTCGACCGGCAGCTCGATGCGATCGAGGAGGCGCTTGACGCCCTCGACGGGGGCGAGGAACAGCCACTTGGGTGCAACCTCGGCCTGGGCGTATCCGACGATGCGGGCGAGGGGCTTGAGGCCGAGGCGCGCCACGGCACGGTCCGAGGCCACGACCGTGGCCGCCGCGCCGTCCGTGATGCCCGGGGCGTTGCCGGCCGTGACGGTGCCCTCGCTGGCGTCGCCGCGGTCCTCGCCGTCGGGCAAGGCGAAGGCGGGCTTGAGCCGGGCGAGCGCCTCCGCGGTCGAGTCGGATCGCGGGCCCTCGTCGACCGACACGATCGTCTCGCGGCCCTTCGCGTCGCGGACGGTCACGGGCGCCACCTCCGCTTCGAACCGGCCGGCGACGATCGCCGCGATCGCCTTCTGGTGGCTGGCGAGCGCAAATGCGTCCTGGTCCTCGCGGCTCACCTGCTCCTTGATCGCGACGCGCTCAGCATGCGTGCCCATGTGGCAGTCCTCGATGGCGCACCACAGGCCGTCGGCGACGGTCGAATCGATCAGTTCGGCGTTGCCGAGCCGGAGCCCGAAACGCGCGCCCGGCAGGAGGTACGGCGCACCATTCATCGACTCCATGCCGCCCGCGACCACGATCTCCGCGTCGCCGGCCCGGATCTCCGCGGCGGCGAGCATGATCGCCTTGAGGCCTGAGCCGCAGACGCGGTTGATGGTCGTGGCGCTCGTGGTGTCCGGTAGGCCGGCCTTGAGGACCGCCTGGCGGGCAGGCGCCTGCCCGACACCAGCCTGCAGGACCTGGCCCATCAGCACGTCATCGATCTGGACAGTCGCCAGATCGAGGCCCGCCCGCTCGACCGCGGCACGGATCGCGACGCCCCCGAGCTCCGTGGCCGGTACGCCGGCCAGCGCGCCGCCGAACTTGCCGATCGGCGTCCGCGCGGCGCTGACGATGTAGACGTGGCCGTTGCGGCCGGCACTCGGTGTATCAGCCATCGTGGCTCTCCTCGCTCCTTCGGACGCCGGGTCGATCTCAACCGCGGTGACAGGGCGCGGCCGGGTGAAGGCGGCCTATGTGTACATCCCGCCATCGATGGCGATCACCTGGCCCGTGACGTAGTCCCCGTGCGAGACGAGGAATTCGACCGCTTGGGCGATCTCCTCTGGACTCCCGAAACGGCCCATCGGGATCCTCTCCAGGATCCTGGCGCGGACCTCGTCCGGCATGGCCGCGATCATCTCGGTCTCGATGAAGCCGGGAGCGATCGCGTTGACCGTGACGCCTTTTCGGGCGAGCTCGAGCGCGGCCGATTTCGTAAAGCCGATGATGCCCGCCTTGGCCGCCGCGTAGTTGGCTTGCCCGAAATTGCCATGGACGCCGATCACGGAGCTGATGTTGACGATTCGGCCATAGCCCGCCTGGACCATGTGCGGCAGCACCCGGGCGGTCATGTGGAAGACGCTGCTCAAGTTCGTCTGGAGGACGTCGTTCCACTCCTCGCGGGACATCTTGGCGAGGCTGCGGTCGCGGGTGATCCCGGCGTTATTGACGAGCACGTCGATCTTGCCGAAGCGCTCGAGGACGCTCGCGACCGCGGACTCGATCGCATCGGGATCCTGGACGTCGCAGCCGAACACGAGCGACTTGCCTCCGGACGTCGCGATCTCTTCGGCAACCTCCTCAGCCGCGGCCGCATCGTGGGCGTAACCGACCGCCACAGACGCGCCGTGCCGTCCGAGCTCCAGCGCGATCGCCCGGCCGATGCCGCGCGACCCGCCCGTGACGAGGCAGCCTCTGCCTGTCAGATCCATCGCGGAACCTCCTTCACTCGGCCGAGCAAACAAGAGGTTGGCCGGCAGATGTCGCCGGCCACCTCGGATGTCACAGGTCGATAGGTCAGCGCTTCGAGGGTTCGGTCGACTTCGCGGCCGCATTGGCGGCGGTATGCCAGCTTTCGATGGTCGCTTGCTGGGTTCGCTTGACGAGGTCGGTGAACTGCTCAACGGCCTGGCGATTGCCCTTGACGCCCATGTCGAACAGGCTCAGGCCGGCTTCGATCGCGGCATTCTGTGCGTCGAATGCCGTCTTGAGGGCCGCCTCACTCTGAGTGGACCAGGTGCTGAGGAGGTCCCGACCGAACTGATTGGCGTCATCGACATAGGAACGCGCGGTCTCGATCGATGCCTTGGTGGTCTCGGCGCCGTTGCGAGCAGCCTGCGCTGCGAGGCGAGTGGCTTCCTTGACAGCTGCCGCTGCCGACTCCGGCAGCTCGCTCGTGGTAGTGGACATTGCTGGCTCCTTCGCCTATCATCGGTTTGCCTCTACTTGCGTGACAAGCCTAAGTGCAGTATGCACCTAGATGCGCGATTGTCAAGCGAAGATCACGAAGCCGAGAACGCCCGGACGAGCCATGACTCAACGCCCATCAACCAACGCTACGAGCCCTGGTCCCGAACCGATCGACCAGCGCGAGCCCTCTGCGGGCTGGCCGCCGCGCGACATGCTGGCTCCGTTCGTTCTGCTGGCCGTCTCGCTCCAACGCGCCCACGGCTACGTGATCGAGGACTACCTGCGCGCGCTCGGCCTGTTCGGGATCACCATGAGCACGCTGTACCGGACGCTTCGCCAGATGGAGAAGGACGGCTTCCTCGAGTCGACCTGGGAGCCCGGGCCGACCGGTCCAGCCCGACGGGTCTATACGATCACGGACGCAGGCCGTATCTGGCTGGACTCCTCGGCGGCGATGCTCAACGCCTATCGCGAAACGATCGATCGGTTTTTCGGTCTGTACGGCGCCGGCCCGGACGCCGGTGTTCGCCAGCCCGACGAGATAGCGGTGGAGAAGGAGAGACCCAGATGACGAAGGCCGAGGAAGCAGGCCGAACCACCGATCCGTACGAGACGTGGCGCCAGTTGTACGACGCCAACGAACGGGCCTGGAGCGCCGCCCTCGAGCAGGCGATGGGGAGCCCCGAGTTCGGCGAGTCGAGCGGAAGGCTACTCGAGACGATGCTCGCCGCCCAGAAGTCGGCTCGCGTCAACATGCGAACCTATCTCGAATCCATGAACGTACCGACCCGCGAAGACATCGCCCGGCTGGGCGAGCTCGTCGTCGGGATCGAAGAAAAGATCGACCAGGTCGCCGATCGGCTCGACGCGATCGAGGACGCAGTCCGCGCCGAGCCCGCAGAACCCAGCCGGCCTGCGAAGCCAGCCAAGCCTCGCACGCCGGCCAAGCCTCGCACGCGCGCCATGCCCTCCAGATGACGACAACCCCGTCGCCGATGTGGCCGGACCCCGCGACCCTCTGGTCGTCGAACGATCGAGCGCTCGAGATGGCGCGAGCCGTCCTCGGCTCGGTCGACGCCCCCGTCGGCCTCACCCCGAAAGAGCTGGTCTGGCGCAAGAACAAGGCGCGCCTCTACCGTTACGTCCGCTCCGAGCCCGCCACCCACAGGACGCCGATCTTCCTCGTACTGCCACTCATCAACCGCGCCTACATCCTTGACCTGCGGCCAGGGGCGAGCTTTGTCGAGTTCCTGCTGAGCGAGGGCTTCGACGTCTTCCTCATCGACTGGGGCACACCGGGCGACGAGGATCGGGCGATGGACGTGACGACGCTCGTGACCCGCTACCTGCCGCGTGCCGCCAAGGCCATCCAGAACGCGACCGGCACGGATCAGATGACGGTCCTGGGTTACTGCATCGGCGGCACGCTGGCGACGTGTTTCGCCGCCCTCCATCCCGAGGTCACGCGCAATCTCGTGCTGCTGACCGCGCCGCTCGACTTCTCGGACGCCGGTCAGTTTGGTCGGATGACGGCCCGTGACATCTTCCCAATCGAGCGCCTGACCGACACCTTCCCGACGGTGCCGGGACAGCTGCCAGACATCGGGACGAAGCTGCTCAATCCGATGGCCAGCTACGTCGGCACGTACGTGAACCTATGGAAGAGGTTGGATGATCCCAACTTCGACGTTCAAGGGTGGCAGGCGATGTACCGCTGGGTGAACGACAGCGTGCCATTCGCCGGGGCGGCGTTCCGCCAATGGATCGTCGAGTTCTACCAGGAGAACCGGTTGGCGAGGGACATGCTCGAGATGGACGGCCGGCCGGTCCGCCTGGCCAACATCCGCTGCCCGGTCCTCAACGTCGCCGCCAGCCGGGATCCGATCGCGCCCAGGGCGACCACGAGCATCGTCACCGAGCGGGTCGGCAGCACGGACAGTTCGGAGATCCTGATCGAGGGCGGGCACGTCGGGATCGTGGTTGGCCGCTCAGCCAGCCAGAACCTCTGGCCGAGGGTCGGAGCCTGGCTCAGCGAGCACGACTGAAAGACCGCAGTCGCTTCGGATCCGATCGGCTGGACACGGCGAGGATCCGCTAGGTCTGGCCGGCCTCAGGACGGGCCTTCGGAACCCCTCTTCACGGGCCAGACGGACCTCGACCAGCGAACGAGGCTCGGGCAGGCTTCACGCATCGGCAACCCCGGCTGCTGGTTGTCCCTGCGGCCCGCCTGGGGCGCGCGCCCTGATGCACCTTTGGCGCAACAACGTCGTCCGTCCATCAGCTGGCTTTCGGCGGCCGACCTCGACGGAGCCATGGCGTCACACTTGATCCATGAATGGAGGCCAGCACGTGGACCAACAGCACGAGTGTCTGGACGGCAATGAGGCCGCTGCCCGCGTCGCCTATGCCCTCAGCGAGGTGATCTCGATCTACCCGATCACGCCAGCCTCCCCCATGGCGGAGCACTGCGATGACTGGGCGGCGGCCGGCCGGCCGAACCTCTGGGGAAAGGTCCCGGACGTCGTCGAGATGCAGTCCGAGGCGGGCGCCGCCGGGGCACTCCACGGCGCCCTCCAGAAGGGCGCGCTCGCGACGACGTTCACCGCCTCCCAGGGCCTGCTCTTGATGATCCCTACCATGTTCAAGATCGCCGGCGAGCTGACCCCGGCGGTGATCCACGTCGCCGCACGGACCGTGGCGACCCACGCCCTGTCGATCTTCGGCGACCACAGCGACGTGATGCACGCGCGGACGACCGGTTGGGCGATGCTGGCGGCGGGCTCGGTCCAGGAGGCGCACGACTTCGCGCTGGTGGCCCATGCCGCGACCCTCCGGGCCCGCGTGCCGTTCCTCCACTTCTTCGACGGCTTCCGAACAAGCCACGAGATCAACAAGATCGCGGTGCTGGAAGCGGACGACCTCCGGGCGTTGGTCCGCGACGACGACGTCCTCGCATTCCGTGGCCGGGGCATGACGCCCGATGCCCCGGTCGTACGGGGCACCGCCCAGAACCCCGATGTCTTCTTCCAGGCGCGCGAGGCGTCGAACCCGTTCCACCTGGCTGTGCCCGGGATCGTCCAAGAGGTGCTGGACGAGCTTGCCGTACGGACCGGCCGCCAGTACGGGCTGGTCGACTACCAAGGCGCACCCGACGCGGACCGCGTGATCGTGGTGATGGGCTCCGCCGCCGGCGCCGTGGAGGAGACGGTCGACACACTGGTCGCGGCAGGCGAGCGGGTTGGGATGCTACGTGTCCGCTTGTTCCAGCCGTTTCCCGCTGATCAGATCATGGCCGCGCTGCCGCCGACGGCGCGCGCCATCGCGGTGCTCGACCGGACGAAAGAGCCGGGCGCTGTCGGCGAGCCGCTGTACCTGGAGGTCGTCGCGGCCCTGGCCGAGGCGATGGACCGCGATGACCCCCCGTTCGCGACGGCGCCGCGAGTGATCGGCGGTCGATACGGCCTGTCCTCGAAGGAGATGACGCCATCGATGATCAAGCCGATCTTCGAAGAGCTCCGAGCGTCGCGGCCGAAGCCTCATTTCACGGTCGGCATCTACGACGACGTCACACACCTCAGTCTGCCGATCGACACCGACTTCCGGCACCCACGTCCGGCTGGCGAAGTGCAGGCGATGTTCTTCGGGCTCGGCTCGGACGGCACGGTCGGCGCGAACAAGGCGTCGGTCAAGATCATCGGCGAAAGCACCGACCTGTTCGCCCAGGGCTACTTCGTGTACGACTCGAAGAAGTCGGGATCGGTCACCGTATCGCACCTGCGTTTCGGCCCCGAACCCATCCGGTCCACCTATCTCGTCGAGGAGGCCGGCTTCGTCGCCTGCCATCAGTTCGGGCTGCTCGGCAAGATGAAGGTGCTCGAGCACGCAAAACACGGGGCGACGTTCCTGCTCAACGCGCCGTACGGGCCCGACGAGGTGTGGGATCACCTGCCGGGCGGCATCCAGCAGCAGCTTCTCGACAAGGGGATCGACTTCTGGGTGATCGACGCGCTGGCCGTTGCCGACGAGGCCGGCATGGGCAGCCGGATCAACACCGTCATGCAGCCGTGCTTCTTCCAGCTCGCGGACATCCTGCCGGCGGACGAGGCGATCACCCGGATCAAGGGCTTCGTCGAGAAGACCTATGCGAAACGTGGCGAGGCGATCGTCCAACGCAATTTCGTCGCCATCGACCGCTCGCTGGAGCGCCTCGCCCACGTCTCTCTGCGCGCCGTCACCAACGATCTTCCGACGACCCACTCCGTGCCAGACGACGTGCCCGACTTCGTCGCGCGAATCACGTCGCGTCTGATGGCAGGCGATGGCGACCGCCTTCCTGTGAGCGCACTGCCGGTCGACGGTACGTTCCCGACCGGGACGGCGAAGTACGAGAAGCGGGCGATCGCCCAGATGATCCCTGTCTGGGATCCGGCGATCTGCATCGACTGCGGCAAATGCGCGATGGTCTGCCCCCACGCGACGATCCGGATGAAGGTGTTCCCGACGGCTGCCGTCGCGGTCGCACCCGACGACTTCCTGCACAAGGAGTTCC
>DASTIG010000010.1:0-30113 GCA_035717785.1 Candidatus Limnocylindrales bacterium | reverse complement strand
GACCGCGGCGGTCGATCGCATGGACCGTGAACCGCTCGGCGAGCATCGGCCCGATCACCCGGAACGTGGTGTGGTCGGCGGCAGCGCCATGGACGAGGACGATCGACGGCCCCGCACCGCTCGTGAAGACGACGATCGGCGTGCCGTCGCGCGACTCGACCAGCCGCGCCGGTGCGGCCGTCATGCAGGGGGCTCAGCCTCGACCACACCACCCTCCGGCCGCCAGCGGTAGAGCACGTCCGGCTGGCGCTCCTCGTTGCCGGACCCGTCGCCGAACGCGATGGGCACGAACCCGTGGCTCTCGTAGAACCGGCGGGCGAAGGCATTGACCTGGAAGCAGTACAGGTCGAGCCCCTCCGGCCGGCGCGCCTTGGCGAGCGCGATCAGACGCCGGCCGAGACCGAGGCCGATCCATTCGGGCGCGACGTACAGCTGCTCCACCTTGGTGTCCGACAGGGCCATCAGCGCGACGACGCGTCCGTCCTCGCGCTGGTCTGCGGCGACCCACGTCTCGTGATTCGGCACGAGCTCGGTCGCCAGCCAGCGGCGGACGTCGTCATCGGGATGACTCGGCGGGAAGTCGAACGTGGCCCGCCAGGACGCCAGCCACACCTCGCCGATGTCGGGCGCGTCGTCGACTGCGGCCCGGCGGATGACCAGTCGATCGCTCTCGGACGGCGTCACCGCGCCAGTCGCGCCGCGGCCGCCTCGTCGAGGAGCCAGGTCGCGCCGTCGCGCAGCGCGAGCTGCGCGGGGAGCGCCGACGGCTCGACATCGGGCCCGAAGATGCGGCCGACGATGTCGGCCTTGCCGGCGCCGTAGGCGACCACCAGCACGCGCTCGGCCACCGTGAGAACAGCCGGGTTGAGCGTGACGCGCTCCACGTGCGGCTCGATATGGGTCGGCGCCGGGATCGCCATTGCCCACCGCTTCGATTCGAAGGCAGCCGACCCGGGGAAGACCGACAGGATGTGTCCATCGCTGCCGACGCCGAGGAGGATCAGGTCGAACACCGGCCAGGTATCGATCTCCGGGAGGCCGGCCGCCCGAAGCTCCTCAACCAGGTCTGCCGCACAGGCCGCGGCGCTGCGTCCCTGGCCGATCGCTTCGCCGGTCTCGAACGGGTGGACGTTGGCGACCGTGATGCGGACCCTGTCGCGGTGGTCGTCCGAGTGGACGCTCTCCCAGCCGCCCGCCTCAAGGAGGATGTCGTCGAATGGCCGTACGTTCGAGAGTGGGTGGTCACTGGGCACGAATCGGTCGTCGCCCCACCACGTGTGGACGTCACGCCACGGGATCCGGGCGCGGAGATCCGGTGTGAGCATCGCCTGGTAGATCCCGATCGGGGTGGTACCCCCGGTCGTCGCCCAGTCGGCGCGACCGCGTCGCGCGACGGCGCGGCTGAGTGCGTCGGCGATGATCGACGCGGCGCGGGCCGCGCCGGTCGCCTGGTCCGGGACGACGACGACCTCGGGTGCGCTCACGAGCGGTCGACTGCCGACGGTGGCTCACCGACCAGTCGGGCCGCCGTCCGTAACGTCCCGACCGAGACCCGATCGCGGCGACCCGCCTCGATCGCTTCCGCAAGGAGGTCGACGTCCCCGCGCCGCCGGGCGAGGAAGTGCCGCTCGAGGGCCTCGACGCCGTCCTGCCATACCCGGACGTGCACGGTCTCGGCTTCGGCTGTCACGTCGGCCCGGAGCTCCGAGCCGCGACGCTCGCACAAGAGCTCGACGCGGAGCGTCGTGCCCGCGGGCATCGACGAGACGACCGGCCTGATCACCACGGAGACTTCCGCTCGCCCATCGGACAGGGTGGCCGCCATGCCCCGGCTCAGTGTTGGCCGACTCGAGGAGCCCGCCCGTTTTGAGGCACTCTGGCCCGGCCCCGTGGCGACCGCCAGCGGCTTGACCACGTTGAGATCCAGCCGCGATGCCAACCACGCGACGTGATAGACGGGTTTCACGAGGTTCGTCGTCCCCGGCGCGCCGGTCTCGTCGTGTGTCCCGTATGTCACGGAGATCCGCCGGAGGGAGCGGAGGTACGGTAGGAAGTCGGGGTCGTCGAAGACCGACGCGATCGCCTCGCGCCAGCGCGATTGGCGCATCAGGGCGAAGTCGCTCACAGCCAGGTGCGCCTTTTCGGCGACCGACGCCATCTCCGCGAGCCGCGCCAGTCCGTCACCGCCCCACGTCGAGCCGTCCACGACGAGCCGGTCCGACGCGTCGAACAGGTCGATCGAAGGAGGGGCTGAGAACGGCGGCTCGCCCGGCCACCAGACCGTCGTCGGCAGGTCGTGGATGATCAGCGGCGTGACGATCGCTGACAGATGTCGCCCAGCCTCGCCGCCGGCGATCAGGTGGATCGTCTCGGCGCAGGTCTCCGGGGCGTCCTCGCGCGGCAGGATGCAATGCGCCTCTACGCGCGCGTCGATCCACGACGGGCCGTCGGGATCGGCCGACTGGACCACGATCGTCCGCGACGGATGTTTGCCGGTCAGGGCCTGGATCGTGGCAGCTCCCCGTTCCGCGATCTCCGGCCGCCGCGCGATGACGACAAGGTTCATCACGCTCGTTCGGGCCGCGACGTGACGGCCGGGCTTGCCCTCCATCCGGGTGGTCAGGTCCTGCCTGGCCCAGATCCTCGACAGCTCCTTCTCAATGTCGGGGATGCTGCGCGCCCGCGCCGACCAGCGTAGGACCGGCTCGTTGAGCGCGACTAGATCCGTCGCCATTCGCGGCCTTCTCGGGCGATCATCTCGTCCGCCTCGGCCGGGCCCCACGTCCCGGCGTCGTAGTTCGGGAAAGCGGGTGGCGGTGCGTTCGCCCATGCGTCGATGTACGGGTCGACGATGCCCCACGCCTCCTCGACCTCGTCGGCTCGGGTGAACAGCGAGGCGTCGCCCTGGAGCGCGTCGAGGATCAGCGTCTCGTAGGCATCGGGCGAATCGACGCTGAATGCCGAGCCGTACGTGAAGTCCATCGTCACCGATCGGACGTTCAGGCCGAGGCCAGGGACCTTCGCCCCGAACCGCAGCATGATCCCCTCGTCGGGCTGGATCCTGATCGCGAGCAGATTCGCATCCGGTTCCGCCGATGTGTCACGGAACAGGTGGTGGGGCACCGGGCGGAAGTGGATCGCGATCTCGGTCGAACGCTTCGGCAGGTGCTTTCCGGTGCGGACGTAGAACGGGACCCCGGACCAGCGCCAGTCGTCGATCGTGAGACGCGCCGCGACGAACGTCTCGGTCTCGGAGTCCGGGTCGACGTCCGGCTCCTGCCGGTAGCCCGGGACGGATTGCCCTGCCACCCAGCCGGGACCGTACTGGCCGCGGACGACCTCGGTCGCCGGGTCGGCCGGGTGGGTGCCGATCGCCCGGAGCACCTTGACCTTCTCGTCGCGCAGCGCGTTCGCCTCGAACGTAGCCGGTGGCTCCATGGCTACGAGGCTCACCAGCTGGAGCATGTGGTTCTGGAGGACGTCGCGAACCGCACCCGTCTCCTCGTAGAACGCCCCACGGTTCTCGATCCCGATCGACTCGGCCACGGTGATCTGGACGTGGTCGACGTAGCGCCGATTCCAGAGCGGCTCGAAGATGCCGTTCCCGAACCGGAAGACCAGCAGGTTGCGCACCGTCTCCTTGCCCAGGTAGTGATCGATGCGATAGACCTGTGACTCGCGGAAGACCTTGCTGAGCTCGCGGTTCAGTTTCTTCGCCGAGTCCAGGTCGTACCCGAACGGCTTCTCGATGATGACTCGGCGCCAACCGCCATCGTGCCGTTCGTGGTCGAGGCCGACACGGCCGAGCTGGCCGACGATCTCCGCGAACTGCGACGGCTGGGTCGCGAGGTAGTACAGGCGATTCCCGCGCGTGCCCTCGGACTCGTCGAGCTCGTCGAGCTTCGCGGCCAGCGTGTCGAAGCCGACGGCGTCGGCGAAATCGAGCCGGTGGTAGCGGATGCGCTCCTCGAACGATCCCCACGCTGGCTGGTCGAGAGGCAGCACACGACTGAACTGCTCGAGGGATCCCCTGATCTCGTCGCGGAAGGCGCCGTCGTCATACTCCCGCCGCCCGACCGCCAGCAGCACGAACTCGTGCGGCAGCAGGTTCGTCCGCCACAGGTGGTACAGGGCCGGGATGACCTTGCGATGGGCGAGGTCGCCGGTCGCACCGAACAGGACCACGATCGACGGGTCCGGCACACGCTCGAGACGCAGGCCCTCGCGTAGGACGTTCTCCGCGGGCTTGGCACGCGGAGGCCGCTTGCCCTGGCGCGCCTCGCGCAGCTCGCGCATCGTGCGTGGCGCATCCTTGGGCCGCGGCGAGGGCTGGGCCGGGATCGGCAGGTCCGGGTCGACGGGCGCCGGATCTTTGGGGGGCGCTTTCGTGGCCATAGCGCTACGAAACCTCGGGCCAATGGCTTCGCGGGGCTCCGCTCATTCCGTCTTGACCTCATGGCCGCCGAACTCATTTCGGAGCGCGGCCAGCACCTTGGCGCCATACGAGTCGTCCTGTCGGGAACGGAACCTGGTCAGGAGGGACAGCGTGATGACCGGCGCCGGGACGTCATTGTCGATGGCCTCCTGGACCGTCCAGCGGCCCTCGCCCGAATCGGCGACCCAGCCCTTCAGGTGCTCGAGGTCCTGGCCGTTGGTCTTGAAGGCGCGAGCCGCCAGCTCGAGCAGCCACGAGCGTACGACCGAACCCTGCATCCAGAGGTCCGAGATGGCAGCGAGATCGAGGGTGTAGTCGCTCGCGTGCATGATCTCGAATCCCTCGGCGTACGCCTGCATGAGGCCGTACTCGATGCCGTTGTGGACCATCTTCACGTAGTGCCCGGCGCCTGGTCCCCCGACATGGAGATACCCACCCGGCGGCGCCAGGGTCGTGAAGATCGGCTCGAGCGGTCGGACGGCCTCCTCGTCGCCGCCGACCATCAGGCAGTAGCCGACCTGCAGGCCCCACACCCCGCCCGACGTCCCGGCATCGACGTAATGGACGCCACGTTCCTTCAGGGCCTCGTGGCGGCGGACGTCGTCTCGGAAGTTGGTGTTGCCCCCGTCGATGATCGTATCGCCCGGCTCGAGGTGCTCGAGCAGCTCGGTGATCTGGGCCTCCGTCGCATCGCCGGCCGGGACCATCACCCAGACGGCCCGCGGCCTCTCGAGCTTGGCCACAAGCTCCTCGATCGAGAGAGTCGCCTTCGCTCCCTCGCCCTCTCCCTCGATCTCCTTCGACTTCTCCGGTGTCCGGTTGTAGACCATGATCTCGTGGCCGTCCCGGACCAGGCGGCGGACCATGTTCGCGCCCATCCGACCGAGACCGATGAAGCCGAGTCGCATGTGCGTCAAACCTCCGGCAGGGTGGCGAGCGCGGCGTCGAGCGCGCGCTCGATGGCGGCGAGCCCGGCGTCCGCGTCGGCGCCGAGATGGATCCTCATGATCGGCATGTCGTGCGCCGCGATCGCGGCGTGATCGCCGTCCGCCTGGGCGTGGATGAGCTGGCCGAAGGTGTACGGCCAGCCCGGGATCGGGCGATCGTTCGGGTGGTCCGCGGTGAGCTGGATGAACCAGCCGATCGGCGGGCCACCCTTGTGGAGCTGGCCCGTCGAATGGAGGAAGCGCGGCCCGTAGCCGGCCGTCGTCGCGTTGCGGGTCGCGTCGCGGAGGCGGGCCCGGATCCGGGCCATCGCCGCATCGCGGTCCGGCGTGGGTGCGATGAACGCCTGAAGGGCCAGGTAGGCGTGCGGCACCCGCCGCATGAGATGCTCGCGCAGCCTGTCGGCGAGGTTCGCGTCGGCAGCGCTTACCGCGGGGACCTGCGAGGCGGTCGCCTCGTCGCGCTCGGCCTTGGCAAGCACCTGGCGGGTCAGATCCTTGGCCTCCTCGACGTTGGGCTGGTCGAACGGGTCGATGCCGAGGACGACGCCGGCGATCGCCGTGGCCACCTCCCAGCGCACGAACTCAGCGCCGAGATCGATCGGGTCGGGGACCGTGATCCGGATGACCGGGTGGCCGGCCTTCTCGAGTGCGTCCACGAGAGCGTCGCGGCCGCCGTCGGTGCCACCCTCGAGGGCGATCCGGACGATGACTCGATCGTCACCGTAGGTCTCCGGCCGGCCGATCGGCTCGAGGTCCACCGGTACGATGCCCACGCCGTGCTTCCCGGTGCTCTCGGCGATGAGCTGCTCCGCCCAGGCCCCGAAGGACACGATGTCGTCGTCGGGCAAGAATGTCAGCTTGTCTCGGCCGGCGCGGGCCAGTGTGCCGATCGCGATCCCCAGCGATACCCCCGGATTGGCGTCCGGGTCCGGCTCCCGGCACGCCCCGAGCATCGCGCCTGCGGATGCCAGCAGCGCGTCGAGGTCCAGCCCGATCAATGACGCCGGCACCAGCCCGACGTACGTCAGCGCGCTGTAGCGACCGCCGATGTCGGGTGGGTTGAGGAAGACCTCGCGAAAGGCGTCGTGGTGCGGGATCGCCTCGAGGCTCTTCCCGGGATCGGTGATGGCAACGACGAGGGCGCCGGGAGTCTCGTAGACGTGGTGCTTGACCTTGTCGAGCGCCTCTCTCCCGCGATGCCACGCCTCCGCGAGGAACGCGTTGGGCTCGACGGTCGTGCCCGACTTGCTCGCGACGATCACGAGCGTCCGCAACGGGTCGAGGTCGTCGAACACGGCCGCGACGGCCTCCGGATCGGTCGAATCGAGGATGCGCAGGGCGAGGTAGCCATCGGTCGAACCGAATGTCCGATGGAGGACATCCGGGGCGAGACTGCTGCCCCCCATGCCGGCCACGACGGCGGTCGTGAGGCCGGCGTCGACCATCGCATCGCCGAAACCCTCGAGAGCCGGGATGTTGTCGCTGAAGTCGATCGGGGCGTCGAGCCAGCCCAGGCGATCCGCGATGGCCTCGGCGACCGTTGGGTCGTCCGTCCACAGCGACGTGTCGCGGTCGAACAGCCGGACGGCCCATTCGGCGTCGCGGGCGTCATCGACGACCGAGCGATACGCGGCATCGCCGTCCCCGAGCGCGAAGGTCGGGACCTGGACGGGGGACGAGACGGGCTCGGTCATCGTGGCCTCCGAAGGATTTCCGGGGACCTGCATGGTACTTCCCAAGCATCACCCCGGGCCGTGCGTCACACTGGGAGGGATGCGGGGGCGTTGGCTTCGCCTTGGTTCCTTCGCGATCGCGTCGGCGGTGCTGGGCTGCACGCCGACCCCCTCGCCGACCCCACCGGTGACCCCTCCACCCTTGCCCGCCGACGTCCTCCCGTGGCCTGACGTCGTGTGGTCGACGGCAGAAGTGACCGGCGGCGTACCGGCCGGCGACCCAGGTGGCGGTGAGATGGTCGCGGCAGTCACCGCGGGCCCGGACGGCTTCGTCGCGGTCGGGTACCGGGAGAACGAGGCTGTCCGCGATGGCCTGATCTGGTTCTCCGAAGACGGCGTGTCGTGGAACTCTGTCGGGGCACCCGGCGCATTCGATGCGGTCGAGCTGGTCGACGTGGCGACGTCGCCCGGCGGCTTCGTGGCGCTCGGGGTGGGGCTGCTCGCGCCGGCCGCCGACCGCCCCCACGCCGTTTTCCTGCATTCCCCCGACGGACGTTCGTGGGAGCGAGTGAGGCAGGTGCCCGGATCCGCGGATACCTATCCGGCATGGATCACCGGCGGTCCCAATGGGATCGTCGCCGCAGGTAGTGACGCGAACGGTGATCCTGCTGTCTGGCGATCCCCTGACGGAACGACCTTCGAGCGCGTGACGATCGAGCTCCCGGCCGACCTGTCAGTCACCGATCCGCATGCCCTCGACGACGGCTATGTGGCGCTCGGCGGGAGCGGCAGCCCAGCGGTCCTGCTGCGATCGCCCGATGGGGCGCGCTGGACCGCCTCGCCCATCGACGTCGCCAGCGACGTCTCCGCAGCACGGTTGATCCCGGGTCGATGGGGATTGGTCGTCCAGGGGGCCTATGCACCGACCTGCGCGGCGAGCGCGTCCTGCCCGGCCAGCGCCATCGCCTGGTGGTCTCAAGACGGGTCCGCCTGGGGCCGGCTGCCGGGCGACGGATCACCAGTCTCGAACGGCGGCAGCATGGTCGTCCCGGCCGGCATGCACGGCCTGCTGGCGATCGACGGCGCGAGCGCCTGGGCGAGCCCGGACGGCTGGGCGTGGCGTGCGCTCCCCGAGCCCGGAGATGGATCGATGCTGATCACCGATGCGGTCGTCGTCGGCAACGAGATCGTCGCGGTCGGGGCGGTTTACGGCGAGGACGGGATCAGCCGGGGGTCCATCGTCGTCGCGAAGTAGCGCCGGGGCGAGCGACCCGACGAGGGCTAGCGGCCGGCCGCCTCGATCGCCAGGACCTTGTCGAGTCGTCGCTTGTGCCGCGGCTCGCCGCTGAACGTCGCCCCGAGGAAGGCGAGCGAGCACTCGACGGCGGGCTCCGGCCCGATGACGCGGGCACCGAGCGTCAGGACGTTCATGTCGTCGTGCTCGACCCCCTGATGGGCCGAGTACGTGTCGTGGCAGACCGCCGACCGGATCCCGCGCATCTTGTTCGCGGCGACGCTGGCGCCGACACCCGACCCGCAGATGAGGATGCCGCGATCGGCGTCGCCGGACAGGATCGCCTCGCCCAGCCGCTGGGCGAAGTCCGGGTAATCGTCGTTCGGGTCGGAGCCGTCGCCGCCCAGGTCGATCAGCTCGTGGCCGACGCCGGCCGCCCCGATTCGCACGATCAGCTCGTCTTTCAGCCAGGCTCCGGCGTGATCGGCCGAGAATGCGACGCGCATCAGCTGTGGCCCGGATCGGAGTCGTCGGTCCGGTCGACGCCCGCGTCGCCGGAGCGCAGCGTCGGGTGGGAACCGCCGCTGCCCATATGGGCGAAGTGCCCGCCGTCGATCGTCCCGATCCGCCCGCGCAGCCCATCACGCACGACCCGCCGGCCGACATCGGCGACGCGCGCCACGGTGAAGCCGAAGTGTTCGAAGATCGTGCCTGCTGGGGCCGAGGCGCCGAAATGGTCTAGCCCGATGATCGCACCCTCGTCGCCGACCCAGCGCTCCCAGCCGAGCGACACGCCGACTTCCACGCTGATGCGCTTGCGAACGGACGGTGGCAGGACCTCGTCGCGGTAGGACGCGTCCTGCGCCTCGAACCGCTCCCAGCACGGGAGTGACACGACCCGGGTCGGGATCCCGTCGGCCTCGAGCGCCCCTGCCGCACCGAAGACGAGCTGGAGTTCGGAGCCCGTGGCGATGAGGATCAGCTTCGGCGCACCGCCGTCGGCGTCACGGAGCACATAGCCGCCTCGCCCCACGCCCTCGCGCGCCTTGTCGGCCGTGCCGGGGAGGACGGGCAGCTTCTGGCGTGTGAGAGCGAGCGCGACCGGTCCGCCGCGCCGCTCGACCGCAAGGGCCCACGCCGCCGACGTCTCGTTCGCGTCGCCGGGGCGCACGAACCACAGGTTGGGGATCGCCCGCAGCGCCGCGTAGTGCTCGACCGGCTGGTGGGTCGGCCCGTCCTCGCCGAGCCCCACCGAGTCGTGCGTCCAGACATGGATCACGTGCAACCCGGCCAGGGCGGAAAGCCGGACCGCTCCCCGCATGTAATCGCTGAACGTCAGGAACGTCGCGTCGTACGGGATGAACCCGCCGTGGTAGGCGATGCCGTTCGCGATCCCGCCCATGCCGTGCTCTCGAACCCCGAATCGCATGTTCCGGCCCGGCTCTTCGGCGCTGAAGTTTGGCTCACCCTTGACGTCGGTCAGGTTGGACTCTGAGAGATCCGCCGAACCGCCGAACAGCTCGGGCACCGGCCCGGCGAGCGCCAGGGTCGCGTCCTGCGATGCGTTCCGGGTGGCCAGCTCGGTCCCCACCTCGTACGTCTTGAGCCCGCCGTCCCACCCGGACCGCAGCCGGCCGTCCACGCGCCGCAGGAATTCCTCCGCCCGCGCCACGTCGGTCGCCCCGTACCGGGCCAGCTTCTCGTTCCACTCGTCGACGAGCCGCTCGCCGGCCGGGACCGCCTCGCGGAACACGGCCAGCGCGTCGGCCGGCACGTGGAATGTCGCATCCGGGTCCCAGCCGTAGGCCTCCTTCGTGAGGCGGACCTCGTCGGGACCCAGCGGCGCGCCGTGCGCCTTCTGTGAGTCCTGCTTGTTCGGGCTGCCGTAGCCGATGTGGGTCCGTACGGCGATGAGGCTCGGCCGGTCGTCGGCGTCGCGAGCCGTCCCGATCGCCGATTCGATGGCGGCGAAGTCGTTGCCGTCTGCGACCCGCTGCGTGTGCCAGCCGTAAGCGTCGAAGCGCTTCGGCACGTCCTCAGAGAACGCCATCGCCGTCGGGCCGTCGAGCTGGACGTGGTTGTCGTCGTACAGGACGATCAACTTGCCGAGGCGCAAGTGGCCCGCGAGGCTCGCCGCCTCCGAGGCGATGCCCTCCTGCAAGTCGCCGTCGCTGGCGATCACGTAGGTCCGGTGATCGACGATCGTGCCGCCGTCGCCGTTGAACTCCGCCCCGAGCCGCCGCTCGGCGATGGCCATGCCGACCGCGTTCGCGAAGCCCTGACCGAGCGGCCCGGTCGTCGCCTCGACCCCCGGCGTCAGCCCCGACTCCGGATGACCCGGGGTCCGCGAGCCCCACTGGCGGAACCTCGTCAACTCGTCAAGCGGGAGGTCGTAGCCGGTCAGGTGGAGGAGCGAATAGAGGAGCATCGAGGCGTGTCCCGCCGACAGGACGAAGCGGTCGCGATCCGGCCACTCGGGGCGAGTCGGGGCATGTCGGAGGAAACGCGTCCAGAGCACGTACGCCATCGGGGCGGCGCCCATCGGGGCGCCAGGGTGACCGGAGTTTGCCTGCTGGACCGCGTCGATCGACAGGGTGCGAATCGTGTCGATCGCGAGGCGGTCGAGGTCGGTCGTCACGGCGGCCATGGGCGGGACTCCGATCGTCGGTGGCGTGAGGGAACCGGAGGATCCAGGAGGTCCATTGTAGGTGTCACCGTCATCAGCGCCTCGCGGTCGGTCGTCACCCGTCGTCCCGCGTCCGATAGGCTGCGGCGATCCGTGCCGCCTCGTCCGCGGCGCCCTGCGATGCCGTGATCGCGAGCAGGAAGGCATCGCGATCGAGGGCCTCCAGGGCGACGTCGGTGACCGTCACGACCGACGCGGTCCGCGGGATGTCGCGGATCAGGGCGAGCTCACCGAACGACGATCCGGGACCGAGCCGACCGATGACTCTGCCGCCCTGCGAGACCTGGACCTCGCCCTCCTCGATCGCATAGAAGCGGTCGCCGACATCGCCCTCGGTGATCACGGATGTTCCCGCGGGCAGCGCCTCGGCGGAGAGGGAAGCTGCGGCCGCCTCGAGCGCCGGCGGTGCCAGCGGTGCGAACAACGGAAGGCGCCTCAACAGCGCGATCTGGCGGAACGGGATCGGATGGGCCGCTTCATCGCGCCCCACGGTCCGGAAGATGGCCAGTGCGACGAGGGGCAGCGTCAGGGCCGACGCGACGATGGCACCACCGAGCCCGACCACGGCGACCAGGACTCCGGCGACCAACGCCCCCGTCGCGGCTCCACCCATCGACGCGCCCTCTGCCAGGCCGAAGACGCTCGGAAGATCCTCGACGGGGACCAGACGCTGCAACACGGTCCGCACCGCGACGTCGACGACCGCGAGCCCGATCCCCGCCGCGACCAGCAGGACGAGCGCGGCGGTGCCCTCGCTCACGCGTGCGACCCCGACCACCGGGACGGCCCAGATGCATGCGCCGATGAGAAGAAGAGGGGTCAAGTGCGGGCGCCCGACAAGGCCAACGGTCAGGGCGCCGCCGACGACCCAGCCGACCCCGATGGCGGCGGACAGGAAGCCGGCGCCGGCCTGCCCCATGCCGAGGACCTCGATCGACGCAAAGACGACCAGGACGTCCATCGCTGCGGCCACGCCGAACCGCGCAGCGAGCAGCGCGACGGCCAGGGCCCGTCCCGGCTCCGCCAGCACGGCCTGGATCCGGCTCCGGCGCGCTTCGGTCTGGGCGGGCGGCTCAACATCCGATGCCGCCTGCACGACGGGTCGACTGGCAAGGGAGTGCAAGGGACCGACCAGCAGCGCGGCGATCAGGGTCGCGACGCCGGCGCCCACGTATACGGCGGCCGGCGATGCCAGCGTCAGGACGAGGCCACACAGGAGCGGCCCGATCAGGACACCCGTTCCCTCGAGGAGCGTCGAAAGTGCGTTCGCCGCGGTCAGGTGTTCCGCCCGCCCGACGACTGCAGGGAGGATCGCGCTCTGGATGGGTCGGATGCTCGTATAGGCCACGACCACGCTGGCGGCGAGGACGTACACGATGAGCGGCGGTAGGCCCACGAACATCGCCAACCCCGCGGCGAGCATCGCGGCCCCGGTCGTCGCATATGCCAGCGTCAGCGCGCGGCCACGCGGCATTCGATCGCCTATCTTCGCCGTCAACGGCGCGGCTATGGCGGCAGGAAGCAATTGGGCCACTGCAACGATGCCGACGGACGCCGGGCCGCTCGCCGTGTACGCGTAGACCAGGATGGCGACCCAGATCGCCCACTCGCCCGCATTGAAGGCTAGCCATGCGGCTTCGACTCGCCGAACGTCCGCGATCCTCAGCACATCGCGGAACACGGTCAAAGAACCCGGGATTCGGCTGGTCGCGGTCAGTGGGCCATCCTTGCTCGACCGATGACTGAGGTGGTCGCGGTCAGGTTAGCCGGATACCCAGAGCGCATTCCGGCACTACCATCAGGCGGATGCCACGACTGCGGCCAGCAATGTCCCGCCGACCGTCAGCGAGGCCGCGGATCGTGGTCCTCGGCGATCTCGTCGTCGACGTCGTGCTCAAGCCGGAACGATCGCTGGAGCACGGGACCGATGTCCCCGGCCGGGTCTTCTTCGTCCAGGGTGGGTCCGCCGCGACCGCCGCCCGCTGGCTCGGGCGGCTCGGGGCGCGCTCGTCGCTCATCGCGGCGATCGGGCGGGACGCGGCGGGTAGGGCGCTCGTGGAGGCGATCCGCAGCGACGGCGTGACCCCGCGGGTGGTCCGCGTCGCGGGCGCTCGTACGGGGAGGATCGGCGTCCTCGTCACGCCCGACAGCGAGCGGTCCTTCGTCACCGACCGATGGGCTGCCCTTCAGCTCCAACCAGGCGATCTCAAGCCTGCCTGGTTCGCCGGCGCGGACGCGCTGCACCTGCCGCTGTACTCGCTCATCGACGAGCCGTTGAGCGTGGCGGGGCGTCGAGGAATCGAGCTCGCACGTGGCGCCAACGCCGCGGTTTGCGTCGACCTCGCGTCGATCGGTCCGCTGCTCGCGCGCGGACGCCGGGCGGCGCGGACTCTGATCGAGGAGGTCGCCCCCGACATCCTTTTCGCCACGGCCTCGGAAGCGGAGGGGCTCCTCGGTCGCTACGCCGTCGAAGGCCTGCTGGACCTCGCCGGGATCGCCGTCGTGAAGCGCGGCTCCAAGGGCGCGACGGTCCTGGCGCGCGAGGGCGAGGCGCGGCTGCGTTTCGAGGTCGCCACGGAGCCGATCGCGGCGACCGACACGACCGGCGCCGGCGACGCATTCGACGCGGGGTTCCTGGTCGGGTGGTTCACGGCCCGGGCGAGCGGACGGTCGCTGCCGGCCGCACTCCAGCGAGCTGCACTCGCCGGTCACCGCGCGGCGGCGCGCCAGCTCACGTCACCGCGACAGGAGCTTGTCCTCGGCTAGATCGAGGTCGCTAGGTGCCTCGCGTGATGCGCACGTCCTCGAGCTGGACCTCGAGGAGGCTGTTTGAGGCGCCGTCGACCGCCTCGAAGACGATGCGGATGGTCTGGCCCTTCCAGGTGTCGACCGGGATATAGATGCTCCGCCAGACGCCGTCGACGTCCGTCGCTGCCCCGGCCTTCGTGAAGACCGGCGTCCGGGCCCCGCCCGACGTTTCGATGCTCGCGACCAGCCGGTCGGCCGACGACGAATTCGAGCCGTGCGCGAACACGTAACGGAAGTACAGCTGCTGCCCTGCGGTGCTGAACAACCTGATCGGGGCCGACCGCACGGTCGTCGACCCGTCGAGGTCGTTGGCATTGGCCGCCGAACCGGCGAGCAGGCCGGTCACCATCGCGCGTGAACCGGACGGCACCGTCCCGAGCTGCTTGGCCCCGCTCGCCGACGTGGACGCCGGGTTGCCGCGGGCGAACGCACCGCTCGTCGCGGTGTCGGTGCCGTCGGGGTTCGTCGTCCAGCCGCGCGCCGCCTCGAAGTCGTCGTCGAACGAGCCGCACCGCCACTGGACGTACGACGTCCCCAGGACCGCATACGGGCACCAGGCGCGCTCCGCGAGGTACAGGACGGCGGCCTTGTTTCGCCCGGTCTCCGACGCGATGAGGCTGTCGTCCATGTAGTCGCGGTTCGACAGCTCGAACGTGTAGCTGAAGATCCGATAGACGCCGTACGCGTAGTCGCGTGTCGTGCCCGACGTGATGTACAGGTCGCTCGCCTGCTCCGGTTTGTAACCGTTCGTCGCCGCCATCTGGCGGCCCATGTGGACGAACGCGTGATGGTCGGCGCTGGTCATGTCCGCCGGCAGATCAGCGTACGTGTATCCGTACGGCCACATCACGAGCCGACCGGCCTCGTGGAACGTGATGTGCATCCGGATCTGCTGCTTGCTGTCGACGACCCGGCTCGCGAGGAAATCGCGCACTGCCCGCACCTCCGGGGCCGACCAGGCGGCAGGCCCGCGGTAGGTGATGGCCGCCGGGTTCGAGCTCGTGCGTCCGCCGCCGCCCCAGCGGTAGCCGTAGTTCCGGTTCAGGTCGGTCCCGATGTAGCTAGATCCGGGTGTCGGCTGGCGGTTCTTGCGCCAATAGTGGAATCGGCCGTTCGCGATGTCGTACTCGGCGCCATCGGGATTGACGAGGAAGATGATCCAGATCTCACGGCCATTGACGATGTTGGTGATGCGCGTGTCGCTGCCGTAGCCGTCGACGAGCCAGCGCATGATGCGCAACGCCATCTCGACGCCCATGTGCTCGTCGGCGTGGTGGCCGCCGTCGTAAAGGACCTCGGGCTCGTTCTCGTCCGTCCCGACGTTGTCCGAGATCTTCATCGCCCACAGCTCGCGGCCCTGGTAGCTCTTGCCGATGCTGAAGCGCGACGCGATGGAAGGGTGCGCATCGGCGACAGCCTTGGCCGCGGCGCCGACCTCGGCATACGTGTGGTAGCCGGTGTAGCCCCGCGGGAAGTCGGCCGCTGCGACGGCCGTGGTCGACGCGACGAGGAGGACCACCAGCGTCGCTACGATCGCCGCAGGGACGGAGCGTCGGAAGCGGCGATCGGGGAGGGTCATCGGTCGATGATGACCCCCGTGTCCAGCCGGCGCGATGCCGGGATGGGGCCAGTCGACCGTGGCCGAAACGTCCCGGCGGTCAGCTGAGATACCGGTCGAACCAGTCGAGTACGCGCGTGTTGCGGTCGACCCGACGGTCGGGCCTGCCTGCGGATGCGTAGACGTGGTACTCGTCGGGGTACAGCACGTACTCGACGGTCCGGCCGAGATGACGCAGCGCGATGAAGAACTGCTCGTTGTCCGCGGCGGGGCAGCGGTGATCGGCCTCCGCCTGGAGCATCAGGAGCGGCGTTCGGACGTTGGCCACGTTGCGCAGCGGCGACTGCCGCCATAGCTTCTCGACGCCTTCCGGCGAGAGCGTGTCGCCCAGCTTTGCGGCCCGGTTGAATTCTGGCCCGCCGTCTGAATTGGCCCAGTCGGCCACCTGGTTGGTCACGCCGTTCTCCGAGACCGCGGCCTTGAACCGATCGGTCGTGCCGACCAGCCAGTTCGTCATGTACCCGCCGTAGCTGAGGCCCATCACGCCGAGCCGGTCGGCGTCCGCCAGGCCGATCGAGACGACATGGTCGACGGCCGCATGGACATCGGCGGCATCGACCCCGCCCCAGTCGCCGAGCTGCGGGCGGATCCAGTCCGGTCCGTAGGTGGCCGAACCCCGGATGTTCGGCAGGATGACGCGATACCCGTGGGCGACGAGCAGGATGACCTCGATGTGCGGCGCCGGCGCCCAGGCACCCATCGGGCCGCCGTGGACGGTGACGACGGCGGGGAGGGCGGCATCGCCGGCGCCCGGCGGCGACGCGATCCAGACATCGATCGGGCCGCCAGCCCCGGGCGCCTGTACGAGGCGCATATCCGGCATGCCGAAGGCGTCTTGCCAGCGCGAGCCCAGTTGCGAGCGTGTCCGAAAGGTCGCCTCGCCCGGGTCATCGTCGATGACCTCGAGCGTCCGCAGCTCCATGGCCCGCGTCCCCTCTGTCCCGAGCGTCGCGATCCGGACGCCTCGCGCCACGGCGATCGTGTGGGTCGTGATGTCCCCACCCGCGAGGCGCCGGTGACCGCGTCCCGCACCCGTCCTCGGGTCGAGCCGGAAGATGTACGGATGCGATCGTCCCTGGTCGGAGATCGTCGTCACGATCCGCTGGTCGTCGAGCCAGAACGGCCCGTGGCGGCCATCGACGAACCAGCCGTTGAGGTCGGTATCGACCCAGTTGCCGATCGGACGGTCGAGGTCAGGAGCGAGTAGCCACGGCTCCCCGGAGCCGTCCGCCGGCCCGACGACGACGCCCGGGATCACGTCGTCGAGCGGCTCCGGCTCGAGCAGGCCACGGGCCGCGATCCAGCGTCCGTCAGGCGACCATGCCGGATGGCTCGCCCAGCCCGGTCGGAGCACCTCGCGCGGCTCGGCGCCGCGCTCATCGACATCGACCGCCCAGATCGTCGTCCGCCAGTGAAGGTCGGGCTCCGGACCGCGGTCGGTGGTGAACGCGATCGTTCGGCTGTCGGGATGCCATGCGATGTCAGAAACGCCCCAGTCGCCGCTCGTGACCTGCCGCGGCCGGGCCGACCTCGAATCGATGACAAAGAGGTGCGACCACCGGTCGCGATGGCCCTGCTCGTCCCATCGCCAATCGGTGCGGGTGATGTGGCGAGCGACGGGACCCTCATCCGAGCCCGACTTCCCGCGCCGCGAGATCGGCCGGGTCTTGCCGGCGATGAAGCGAGGCGGGTCGACCTCGGCGGTGAACGCGAGGCGCTGGCCGTCGGGCGACCAGGCGATCTCGCCGACTGCGCCATGCCGGCCCACCTTCGCGGCTCGCGGGTCGCTCGCGCGCTGGAGGTCCAGGATCATGATCGCGGCGACCGAGTCGTCGTCTGTCGGATCGGTCCGGACGAAGGCGAGCGTGTGGCCGTCCGGACAGAGCCGCGGCCGCGTGTCGCGGATCGTCCCGCGGGTCAGTTGCCGCGGCGTCGGGATGGCGCGACGTGACCCCAGATCGATCGCGAACAGATGGCTGACATAGCGGTTGCCCCGGATCGACCGCCGCACGACGACCGCGGTCTGCGCGTCGACGGACAGGTCGAGCTCTTCGACGACGACGATGCGGCGGATGTCTTCTGGGGTCATGGTCCGGCGTGCAGCCATGCGCGACAGACTAGCCGCGCCGCTACCCTTCCGGTATGGCCGTCCCGCCCTCGGTCGCGGACCGATTGATCATCGCGCCGGAGGTCGCCGGGGCTCTGGCCGAGGGCCGGCCCGTCGTGGCGCTCGAGTCGACGCTGATCAGCCACGGATTGCCCTATCCGCAGAACTTCGAAGTGGCCTCGGCCTCCGAGACCGCCGTCCGCGAGACGCCAGGCGCGGTGCCGGCCACGGTCGCGATCCGGGATGGGCGGCTGCTGGTCGGGCTCGACGCCGGGGCGCTGGAGGCGCTGGCGACGGCCCCGGCCGGCTCCGTCCGCAAGGCAGCGCGCCCCAGCCTGGCAATCGCCCTCGCCGAAGGCGGGTGGGCGGCCACGACGGTGTCGGCCACGATGATCGCCGCCTTCGCCGCCGGGATCCGCGTCTTCGCGACCGGCGGAATCGGCGGGGTGCATCGCGGTGCCCTGGACGCGTCGGGTGCGGCCGTGCCCGCGTCGTTCGACATCTCGTCGGATCTCGAGGAGCTCGGCCGGACCGCGATGGCCGTGGTCTGCGCCGGCCCGAAGGCCATCCTCGACGTGCCGGCCACCATCGAATACCTCGAGACACGGGGCGTGCCGGTCATCGCGGTCGGTCAATCGGACGTGCCCGGGTTCTTCGCCCGGTCATCGGGGATCCCGGCGCCGGCTGTGGCCGCCGACACGGCCGAGGCAGCCCGGATCGTGGCCGCGCATTTCGGCCTGGGACTGGGGAGCGGCGTTCTCGTGTGCGTGCCCGTGCCGGCCGACGAGGCACTCCCCGATGACGTCGCCCGGGACGCCGTCGATCAAGCGATCGGAGACGCCGAGGCGGCCGAGATCCACGGACCGGCAGTCACGCCGTGGCTGCTTGCGCGGATCGCGGAGCTGACCGACGGCCGGTCGGTGCCCGCGAACACCGCATTGATCGTGAACAACGCGCGCGTGGCCGCGTCGCTGGCGGCCCACCTGCGCTAACCGACGGCCAGCGCCGCATCTGACCCTTTTCCTGATATTGCCGCGCGCCCGGCCGGTCGGTACACTCGCCGGACTCGCGAGGCATCCGGGGTGGGCGGTGCTGCGCCATGGTGGTGTGGGCCGCGCGACCGAGCCACCGGGTCGTGGAGGATGGCGGGCCATGCGCATCTACGAGGGCAGCCCGCGCCAGGACTTCGAGGAAGTCTTCAGGTCCATCGGCGCGTTCCTCGACCAGCGCGGGATGAAGGACGTCCTTCTCGTGGAAGCTCCGGACGGTTTCATCGTCCAGGGGCTCGTCGTGTCCGGCTCGGCGGGCGGCGCCTGGTCCGAGTCGATCGGGACGCAGGCCAAGGAGACGCTGACCTTCCTCGACGATGACATCGCTCGTTTCATGGAGGAAGCTGCCGCGCGTCGCGGTCGCTCGGCCCCGGTGCCGACGCACGACGCCGGCTATTACGAGACGGCCTTCCGCGTCCTCGGTCGCTACATGGACGACCAGAAGCCGAAGGACGTGTTCTTCTTCGAGCAGGACGGCGCGTTCGTCGTCAGGCTCCTGCTGTCCGGCCAGGCCGGCAGCCAGCACCAGCTCTCGGAGTTCACGCGCGAAGACATCACCCAGATGGTGGCCAAGGGGCCAGCGCTCCGGAGCCCGGTTTCGATCCCCGGCGCGAGTAGCAGCACGACTACCAGCGCCTGACCTCGGAGGTATCGCCCATGAAAGCCCTCAAGACCGTCGCCGTCGCTCTCGGCATCACGCTCGCGGCGCTGATCGTCATCCCGCTGGCCGTGCTGGCCGGCCTGTTCGTCTGGTTGAAGCTGACCGAAGAGGACGACGAGGAGCTCCTCGAGCTCGACCGCGACACCGTCTGATCGATCGCGACGGCGTCTGATCGATCCCGACATCCCCGCCGCACCACCGACGCCCGCCGATCGACCGGCGGGCGTTCGACTGTTCGCAGACCGACGTGTCGCCGAGGCCGCGGTCCTCGGTGTCATGGTCATCTGGGCCGCGAATTTCATCGTCGTGAAGGACGCGATCGCGATCCTTCCGCCCGTCGGCTTCACGATGCTGCGCTACGGGCTGGCGTCGATCGCGTTGCTCGCGATCCTGCGCTGGTCCGAGGGCGCCGTCCGGTTACCCCGCCCCGACGTGGTCCGGATCCTCGTCCTCGGCGGTCTGGGTTTCGGGCTGTACCAGATCCTGTGGACGACGGGCCTCACGACCATCCCGGCCGGCGACAGCGCGCTGATCATCGCCTCGACACCGGTCCTCGTGGCCGTCCTCGCCGGGATCATCGGCGTCGACACGCTGACGCCGCAGAAGTTCGCCGGCGCCGCGCTGTCGTTCCTGGGTGTCGTCGTGGTCATCGCGGCGGGGGTCGGCATCTCGATGAGCGGCTCCGGCGTAGGTAGCCTGCTGACGTTGGCCGCCGCGGCGTGCTGGGCGTCCTACACGACCTTCGCCACGCCCGTCCTCCGGCGGCACTCCCCGCTCGTGCTCACGACCTGGGCGACGATCGGCGGGACGCTGGTGCTGATCCCACTCGGTGTGGCGCAGCTCGCGGCGCCGGGCGCGCTCGGCCCGGAGCAGGCCGCGCAGCTCGTGCCGATCGTCCTGGCGATCGTGTATTCCGGGGTCCTCGCCGCCGCCGTCGCTAATGTCGTGGTCTTCAACGGCGTTCGACTGCTCGGCCCGACCCGGGTCATCACGCTCCAGTCGTTCGTGCCGCCGATGGCCGTGGTCCTCGCGTTCGTATTCCTCCAGGAGCCGATCCGACCGGCGCAGGTGGTCGGTGGGTTGATCATCGTGCTGGGTGTGGCGCTCACGCGGCGGGCCTCGGTCCACCCGGTCGCGCACTGATGACAGGCGAGGCACCGCCGGTCCCGCCGCTCATCGATGGGGCGCCACCGCTCGCGATCCTCGTCGACTACGACGGCACGATCTCGCTGACAGACGTGACCGATCAGGTCATGGCCAAGCACGCGCCGGCAATCTGGGAGGAGGCCGAGAGGCTGTACGCCGCGGGTGCGATGGGGTCGCGGCGGCTGATGGCCTGGGAGATGTCAATGGTCGACGCGGATCCGGACGCGCTCCGGGCGACCGCCGCGGCCCAGCCGCACGACCCTGGGTTCGTGCCGTTCGTCCGGCGCGCGCAGGCGGCAGGCATCCCGGTCGAGGTCGTGTCCGACGGGTTCGGGTTCTTCATCGGGCCGGCACTGGAGCGGCTCGGGGTGGGGGAGCTGCCGGTCGTAACGGCGCGGACGGAGTTCGAGGGACGACGGCCCTCGTTGCATTTCCCGAACGGGCACCCGACCTGCCTCGTGTGCGGGACGTGCAAGCGGCAGCGCGTCCTCGCCCATCGGGCGGCCGGCCGCCGGGTCGTGTTCATCGGCGACGGCGACAGTGACAGGTACGCCGCGGGCTACAGCGACATCGTGTTCGCAAAGCGAGCGCTGGAACGGATCTGTCTCGAGGCGGGCTGGGACTACCGCCGCTGGACGGCGTTCAGCGAGATCGAGACATGGCTGGAGGAGACGCTCGAGGCGTGGTCGCGCGATCCCTCCAGCCTCACGCCGGCCCAGTCCGAGCCGGCGGCCCAGCCCAGCCCCCAGGCGGAGGCCGACCCCCCGCGCGGCTTCTTCTGCGGACCGGAGGCGTGGGGCGACGGACTGGAGGATCCGCCCCCAGGCTCGTGGCCACCGCCCCGGGTGTCCTGATCCCGCGTCGGAGCCGCGTCGGAGCCGCGTACGTCGCACCACCCCGTTCTCTCACCTAGATCGCATCTGGAACATCACGAGGTTCCAATCGGCGAAGGAGCGGGTCCAAGGAAGGCCCTCCAGTGTCGTTTGGAACGCCATGCAAGTTCCAAATGACGTACGAAGGGCAGATTCCAGGAGCTGTTCGCGCGCTCGAGCGTCGATCGGAACATGGGGATGTTCCAAACGCGAACGACGAGGTCGGCGGCGACCCTCGAGTGTTGTATTCGGGCTGGCGGCCGGGGGCCGGAACGCCCCGATGTTCCGTCCGGCACTTGAACACCGCGCATCGACTAGTTCCGGCGCGGTTCGGCACATCACGAGGTTCCAAACCGCACGGGAACGCCCTCGATTCGGGTGCTCACGTTGAGGACGGAACATCGGGAGGTTCCATGCCTTGGTCGGCCCAGGCGGGGCGGGGTCGGGGACACGCTCGGGGTGTGATCGGTGGCACAGTCAAGCCGCTATCGGGCGGCCCGACTGCCGGCCAATGAACCCGCCCGGACCCGCGGATTCGCGTCGAGCGGCGGTTTCCGATAGCATCAGAAAAACCCCGGAGGAACCCTGACCCATGTCGAAGTATGTCTTCGTGACTGGCGGAGTCGCGAGCAGTCTCGGCAAAGGCATCACGGCAGCGAGCATCGGGAGGATCCTCAAGGCCCGAGGCCTGCGGGTGAGCATCCTCAAGCTCGACCCATACATCAACGTCGACCCAGGCACGATGTCGCCGTACCAGCACGGCGAGGTGTTCGTCACCGACGACGGCGCCGAGACCGATCTCGACCTCGGTCATTACGAGCGCTTCATCGACGAGAACCTGAGCCAGCTCAGCAACGTCACGACTGGCCGCATCTACCAGGCCGTCATCGCCAAGGAGCGCCGCGGCGACTACCTCGGGGGCACGGTCCAGGTCATCCCGCACATCACCAACGAGATCAAGGAACGGATCGGCCGGGTCGCCCGGGACAGTGACCCCGACGTCGTGATCGTCGAAGTCGGCGGGACCGTCGGCGATATCGAATCGCTGCCCTTCCTCGAGGCGATCCGCCAGATGCGCAAGGACGTCGGTCGCGCGAACGTGCTGTACGTCCACGTGACGCTGCTCCCCGAACTGGCCGCCACGGGCGAGCTCAAGACGAAGCCGACCCAGCACTCGGTCAAGGAGCTCCGCGGTATCGGCATCCAGCCGGACATCATCGTGCTGCGCTCCGACCGTCCGGTGAGCGACGAGATCCGCGAGAAGATCGCGCTCTTCACCGACGTGGCGCCCGAGGCCGTCATCCCGGCCGAGACCGCCGACTCGATCTACGAAGTCCCCCTGCTGTTCGAGGAAGCCGGGCTCGGCCGGCTGATCGTGCGCGACCTCGCCCTCGGCGACGAGGACGCCGTGCCCGACCTCGATGGCTGGCGGGTACTCGTCGAACGAATCAAGGCTCCCAAGCCGAGCCTCGAGATCGGCCTCGTCGGCAAGTACATCGAACTCCCCGACGCGTACCTGTCGGTCACCGAGGCCCTCAAGCACGCGGCCTGGGCGCACGGCGTCGATGCCAAGGTCCGCTGGGTCGACTCGGAGGCGCTCACCAAGGACAACGTCCACGAGGCACTCGCTGGCGTGGCCGGCGTCCTCGTCCCCGGTGGGTTCGGCCACCGCGGCATCGAGGGCAAGGTCCTCGCCGCCCACTATGCCCGCGACCACAAGATCCCGTACCTCGGCCTGTGCCTCGGCCTGCAGTGCGCGGTGATCGAGTTCGCGCGGGACGTCATCGGCACGTCCGATGCCAACTCGACCGAGTTCGACATGTTCACCGAGCACCCGGTCATCGACTTCATGCCCGACCAGCGCGAGATGGAGGACAAGGGCGGGACCATGCGGCTGGGCCTGTACCCGGCCCGCCTGACACCCGGCTCGAAGGCGGCGGCCGTGTACGGCCAGGAGGTCATCTACGAGCGCCACCGCCACCGGTTCGAGGTGAACAACCGCTACCGCCAGACGCTCGAGGGCGCCGGGATGCTGTTGAGCGGCCAGTCCCCGGACGGGCGGCTCGTCGAGATCGTCGAGCTCAAGGACCACCCGTGGTTCGTAGCGAGCCAGTTCCATCCCGAGTTCAAGTCGAGGCCGGAGCGTCCGCACCCGTTGTTCGACGGGTTCGTCGCCGCCTCGATCGCGGTCGCAGATGGCCGTGAACCGGTCCTGGAAGCCCGGCCTGAGCCCACGCCATCACGTCAGGCCGCCACCGTGGACGCTGGGTGACTCGGCTGACGGGCCACACCTGACGGCGTGGGCTGATCCCGGAACACACAGATGGCCACGGCGACATTCCGCGACCGCGAGTGTCGAGAGCTCCTCGCGTTCGATGAGGTCCGCCATCGACTCGGTCTCGGGACCCGTCTCCCAGGGGGCCGGCGCGAGGTCGCCGTCGCCGACATCATCGGGTCAGTCGGCCGGGTTTCCGACTTCGACGGCTGCTTCCGGCCCCGGAACCGACGCCTTCGTGATGAGATCCGCGCCCGGGCGGCAAGTCCGGCGGTGGTCGACATGCCACTCTCCCTGCTCCAGGTGGATCACGCTTTCTTCGTCGAGGACGGCCACAAGCGGCTTTCGGCGGCGATCGCCGACGGTCGTCGGTACGTCGATGCGAACGTCGACCGATTCGAGACCCGCTTCCACGTCGCGCCCGGGACGACCATGGCATCCATCCGGGTCACCGCCAGCGAGCGGCGGTTTCGGGACGTTACGGGGCTCGAGGCTGCCGTCCCGGGACGACGGTTTCCGCTCTCGGACCGAGACGGCTACCTCGAGCTCCAGGAGTCGGTGAAGGCTCACACCCTCGACTTCTCGCGGGCCGAGGGACGGCTAGTTCCCCCGGCGGAGGGCGCCCGGCATTGGTACGAGACCGTGTTCGTGCCGATCCTCGAGCTAATCGGATCGACGGGCATCGGACAGCTGCTCGAGTCGATGACCGACGCGGATCGGTTCCTCCTCTTCCGGCGCGGCATCGACGTGCCGATGTTGCCAGGCTGGCGCATCCCTCCTGCCGCGGCCGAGCGGGGGATGGAGAACATCACGGATCGAACCCAGGTCCCGCGGAGCAAGCGACTCGCCTCGCTCGCTCGACGCCCCAAGCCGCGCAACGCGCCGCTCCTGCCGGAGGAGACCAGTGATCGATGACGTCCGTCCGGTGCGTCAAGGCACCATCGCGCCAGAATCGGCGCCCGGAGGGGCCGTCCGCTCGCTAGGCTGACGGTCCAGACATCGCCGGCACGCGCGACACCCCCAACGCGGCCAGCCCGATATCCCTCGCGAAGCGCGTTCCGGCCACAGACGTGGAGGAGACCCTATGCGCTCTCGACGGATTCTCGCGCCCTCGATCGTCCTGACGATCGTCGCGCTCCTCGCCGCGCTCGCCCCGCCGACCTTCGCGGCCGACCTGAACGAGTCGAAGGGATTCCGCAAGGCCGTGACGCTCGCGGGCATCCGCGAGCATCAGGCCGCACTCCAGGAGGTCGCTGACGACAACGCCGGCACGCGGTCGTCCGGCACGCCCGGCTATCGTGCGTCGGCCGACTACGTCGCCGAGCGGCTCGAGGCTGCTGGATACGACGCCACGCTCCAGCCGTTCCCGTTCGCGTTCTATCGCCAGCTGGCGCCGTCGACGTTCGAGCGGGTGTCGCCACAGCCGATCACATACACCGAAGGTTCGGCGGCCGACTACACGCCGATGACCTACTCCGGGTCGGGCAACGTGACGGCGACGGTCTCGACCGTGGGGGGTCTCGGCTGCACCGCGGCCGATTTCGCTGGCTTCCCAGCGGGCAACATCGCGCTGATCTCGCGCGGGACCTGCACGTTCGCGACCAAAGCCGGAAATGCCCAGGCCGTCGGCGCGACCGCGGTCGTGATCTACAACAACATCGGAGGGCCACTCAACGGCACCCTCGGAGCGCCGAACTTCACCATCCCGGTCCTGGGCACGACGCAGGCGATCGGTGTGACGAACGCAGCGCTGGTCCCCGGTGGACTCACGTTCCACGTCGCGACCTCGACCGATAGCGAAACGCGGACCACGTGGAACGTGATCGCCGAGACGGCGTCCGGCGATCCGAACCGAGTTGTCGTCGTCGGCGCCCACCTCGATAGCGTTCTGCCGGGTCCTGGCATCAACGACAACGGTTCAGGTTCGGGCGCCATCCTTGAGATCGCCGAGGTCTTTGCTGCCCAGAACCGGACGGCCCGCAACAAGCTCCGTTTCATGTGGTACGGCGCCGAGGAATTCAACCTGCTCGGTTCGCAGTTCTACGTGAACAGCCTTTCGCAGGCGGAGCGGGACAAGGTCATGGCGATGGTCAACTTCGACATGGTCGGCTCGCCGAACTATGTCCGTTTCGTCTACGACGGCGACAACTCGGCCTTCCCGGTCGGACCGGGTGCTGCCGAGGGCCCGCCAGGTTCCGCCTACCTGGAGACGTTGTTTGTCGACTACTTCAATGCCGTCGGGCTCGCGAACGACCCGACGCCGTTCAGCGGCCGCTCCGACTACGGCCCGTTCATCGCGGTCGGCATCCCGGCCGGCGGGCTGTTCACGGGCGCCGAAGGCATCAAGACCGCTGCCCAGGCCACGACCTACGGTGGCACCGCCGGGATCGCCTACGACCCGTGCTACCACCAGGCGTGCGACACGTTCGCCAACAACAGCAACACCGGACTCGATCAGATGTCCGACGCGGCTGCTCACGTCATCCTGACGCTCTCGCGAGTGAAGGTCGACGTGCGAGAGACGGAGGCCGTCGCGGCCCTCCGCACCTCGGGTAGCCGGGTCGCCGACGCACCCGGCCCGGAAGAGCTGCCAGACCGCTAAGCCATCACCCTCGCTGCGAAGGAGCGGGCCCGCATCGCGGGCCCGCTCACGTTCATGGCCCGCGGACGCGTGGTTTGCGGTGCCCCGAAGCACCAAACGACCGTTTTCACCGGACACGAGCCCGCGGCCCGGGTCAAGATGTGCCTACTTCACGGGGGGTCGCGCGGTCCGGATGATGTTGATGACCCCATAGACATCACGTCGTCGTATCGCACCCCAGCGACCCTCCATGCACCACGCCTGGTAAGGAGGAGCGCCCATGCGTCGGTTGGCCATCCTGGCCGTTTCCATCCTGTTGCTCGCGGCCGCACCAGCGGCTTCCGCGCGCGAAACAGCCGCCTTCGATGCGGCGACCGCGAGCGGTCTCTGCGAGGCCTTCTTCGGCGTCAGCGCCGGACCTGAGCCGCTGTCCGCGTGTCAGTGGGACATGCGCTACATCGATGCGAACGCCTCGTCCCGCGCCCGCGCCACGGGTGACGGCGTCAAGGTCGGCGTCATCGACGGCGGCATCGATTTCAACCACCCGGACCTCGACAACATCGACGTCGGCTTGTCGTGCTCGTTCATCAACACCACGACGCCGACCGCCGACCCGTCCGAGATCGCCAACGGCGACTGCTCGAACAAGGCAGCCGTCCAGGACCTGCAGGGTCACGGCACCCACGTCGCGACCACGATCGCCGGGGCGCTGGACGGCACCGGCATCGTCGGTGTCGCGCCCGACGCCACGATCGTCGGCCTGAAGGCCTGCACGATCATCGGGTTCTGCTTCGTCGACTCCGTCGCGGCCGCGCTGCGCTATGCCGGCGATCAGCACCTCGACGTCGTGAACCTGAGCCTGTTCGCCGACCCGTACCTGTACTACTGCAGCAACGATGCGGGCCAGCGGGCCATGTACCAGGAGATGAAGGACGCGGCGAAGTACGCGGAGCAGCGTGGCGTCGTCGTCGTCGCGGCGGCCGGCAACGAGCTGCACGATCTCGGTCACCCCGTGACTGACGAGATCAGCCCCGACTGGCCGCCTGACACGGCCGAGAGCCGGCGGATCCACAACAACTGCCGCGTCGCGCCGGCCGAGCTGCCGGGCGTCGTGACGGTGTCCGCCTCCGGCGTGAACACGCTGGCGGGCTACTCCAACGTCGGCACGCCGATCGATGTCACGGCCCCGGGCGGCGACGCCGTCCAGACGCCGGGCACGACCTTCGGCCGCATCCTGGCCGGCTGGTCGAGCACCGACGCGACCGGCTCGTGGGAATTCTTCGCCGCGACCGGACGCGCCGTCCTCGACGGTGGCGGTCGATACGTGTGGATCAGCGGGACGTCGATGGCGTCACCGCACGCCGCAGGTGTCGCCGCATTGATCATCGAGAACCACCCGGGCTGGAGCCAAGGAGCCGTGGCGGCCGCAGTGCGGTCCACCGCGACGCCGATGTCCTGCCCGAGCCCAGCCGATCCAAACCTCCCGCGCTGCTTTGGCGGTCGTGGTAACACGACGTTCTTCGGGGCGGGCATGGTGAACGCCCTGGCGGCAGCCTCGAAGTAAGACCGTTCGCTCCGCGAACCTGACGGGAAGGGCCGCCGGACCCGGCGGCCCTTCTCCATGCCCGGGTCGCGATCGCGCGAGCCGACTCTCCAGGCAACCGCCGCCTCGCTTCTTTGACGCCACTAGGAGTGGCGTCAACTCGATGAACCCTCGTGGACCGTCGTCCAGCCTGCATCCGGGGCGCACGACCATGCTCAGTGATCCGGCAGACGCCACTGAGGGTGGCGCCGGCGATCACGGAGGGGAACCGATAGGCCCGGTGGCGCTAGAATCACGTCCCCGCCCGCACCCGGAGCCGCCCGCCATGAAGATCTTCCTCGACACCGCGGACATCGAAGAGATCCGCACCGTCGCGCGCTGGGGCGTGCTCGACGGCGTGACCACGAACCCGACGCTGTTCTCCAAGACCACCGGCCGGACGTACGAGGAGGTCCTCAAGGAGATCTGTACGATCACCAGCGGTCCGGTTTCCGCCGAGGTCGTCGCCGAGGACGTCGAGGGGATGCTCACCGAAGGGCGCGCCTTCGCCAAGCTCGCCCCGAACATCGTGGTCAAGGTCCCGATGAGCGAGGAAGGCCTCGAGGCTATGAGCCGCTTCGCCGAAGAGGGGATCAAGACCAACTGCACGCTGATCTTCACGGCAAACCAGGGGCTGCTCGCAGCCAAGGCCGGCGCCAGCCTGCTGTCGCCGTTCGTCGGACGCCTCGATGACATCAACCAGGACGGGATGATCGTGGTCCGCGAACTCGTGGAGATCGTCGAGCTCCATCAGCTCGAGACCGAGGTCCTCGCGGCGTCGATCCGGAACCCCGTCCACATGACCCAGGCGGCCCTCGCGGGCGCGCATGTGGCGACGATTCCTTTCAAGATCCTGCAGCAGATGGTCCACCACCCGCTGACCGACAAGGGCATCACCCAGTTCCGGTCCGACTGGGACAAGGCGCGCAAGGCCTTGGCCGACAAGGCGGGAGTCGCGCCGAGCGATATCAAGCCGACCGAGGCGCGCGCCTAACCGCCTCGCAGAGGCCACCGGAGGAGGAAACGCGTGGCTGCGACGGAGGAGGTCCTCGGTCAGTTCCTGGGGGACGATACGTTCCCGGTGTCATGGGATTCGGAGGTCGAGAAGGACTTCTTCTGGGTCTACGACGACCTTCACATCCCGCATCCGGTCAGCCCGATGTTCTTCGACATCGGCGGCTGGTGGCTCAGTTGCGACCACATGTTCCGCAGGTTCGGGACGCCGTTCGCGGTCGATTGGCTAGCAAAGAACGTCAACGGCTACGTGTACACGACCGCCGTCCCGGCCGATCCGGACCTGCACATCGAGGGGACCGAGTACAGCTCGCGCTACCAGGCACGCGTCCCGCGTGATGCGGTGTACGCCCAGCAGATGGGCGCCTATCTCGACACGGTCCTGCCGGTCTACGGCGAGCACTTCGCCGACTGGTGGCGCGACCGGCTCGTGCCCGAGATGCAGCGCAACTTCGCGTACCTCGAGGAGCGCCTCGACGCCGCCGACGATATGTCGCTGGCCGAGACCGCGACCCTCCTCGAGGACGCGATCGACATCCACGATCGGCACTGGAAGATCCACTGGATGCTCAACTTCGCCCAGCTGTCGGCGACGCTGAAGCTGCGCGCTGTGATGGAGAAGACCCGTGGCTCGGTCGACGAGGAGCTGTTGGGACGGCTCCAGAACTCGGCCTCGGACCGCAACTGGGACTCGATCGGGGCGCTCTGGCGGATGAAGAACGAGGTCCGAGACGATCCCGAGTTGCGGACGGCGTTCGAGCCCGAGGACGTCGACGGGATCGCCGCCGCCCTTCGCGCCTCGGAGCGAGGCCGGCGCTTCATCAGCGAACGCATCGAGCCCTACCAGCGCGAGTTCGGCTGGCATGCCGTGTGGAGCCACGAGTTCATCTTCCCGACCGTGCGCGAGCAGATGGGGCCTGTCCTCGAGCTCATACGTGGCTACCTCCTCAGCGACTACGACTTCCCGAGCGCGATCGACGCCATGCGCCGCGACATCGAGTCCGCGTCAGACGAGATCCTCGACGGGCTCGAAGGGGATGCGCTCGAAGAGATGGCCGCGGCGAACGCGGTCAATCTCCGGATGGCGCCGCTGACGCCCGATCACCACTTTTACATCGACCAGGGCGCGAACGCCCACGTCCGTCTCGTGCTCCTGGCAGTCGGCCGCAAACTGGTCGAATCCGGACGGCTCGATCAACCCGACGATGTCCTGTTCCTGCGCTACAACGAGCTGCGCAGTCTCATCGGCAGCGCCGATGCGCTCGACGCCCGGGCGATCGTCGCGGGACGCCGCCGGGAGCGCGAGTCCGCCGCACGCGTCCACCCGCGCGACTGGGTCGGCACGGTCACGCCGTCGCAGCTCGCCTTTCCCTACCTTGTGAACTGGGGCTACCCGGACCGCTTCTACCAGCAGCAGTCGGACGA
>DASTIG010000009.1:0-5367 GCA_035717785.1 Candidatus Limnocylindrales bacterium | reverse complement strand
GACATGTCGAAGTCGCTCAACGAGGGCGCCGTCCAGGTGCCGGTGTGGGGTGACTGGGAGATCGGGCAGTACGCGGGATCCGGCTTCTTCGACAACGACAAGAAGCTGTCCGACTTCACTCCGGAGGAGATGGACCTCCTGCTGTGGGGGAAGGATCGCAAGTACAAGCTGCGGATCGGCGACAAGACGATGAACGCCACGTATCTCGGCGTCCTAGAGAAGTTCGAGCGTTCCTACGTGCGGCGCGACATCAAGACCCGGCCCGAGCGGACCCAGAAGGCCCTCGAGCCGTACCTCCGCCTCAGGACGTGCCCGCTGTGCCACGGCGCTCGCCTCAGCCAGGCTGCACTCGGGTCCAAGATCGACGGCCACAACATCGCCGAGCTCGCCTCGATGGAGGTCGGCGACCTGATCGCGCTCCTGCGGCTGTTCACCGACCCGGTCGCGGAGCCGATCGTCTCCAGCCTCGTCGAGCGCCTCCAGGCGATGGTCGATATCGGGCTCGACTACCTCAGCCTCGACCGTGAGACCGACACGCTGTCGGGCGGCGAGTCGCAGCGCATCAAGATGGTCAAACACCTCGGCAGCAGCCTGGTCGACGCGATGTACATCCTCGACGAGCCGAGCATCGGCCTCCATCCGCGCGACGTGCATCGGCTGACCGAGCTGCTCCAGAAGCTGCGCGACAAGGGCAACACCGTCATCGTCGTCGAGCACGACCCGGACGTCATGCGTATCGCCGACCACCTGATCGACATGGGGCCGGGCGCCGGCGACGCCGGCGGTGAGGTCGTGTTCGAGGGCTCGTTCACCGACCTCCGCCACACCGACACATTGACTGGCCGCTATCTCGACCGCTCGCTTCCGATCAAGGAGCAGGTCCGCACGCCGACAGGCTGGCTGCCGATCCGGGACGCGCGCGAGAACAACCTCAAGGGCGTCGACGTCGATATCCCGACGGCGGTCCTCACTCTCGTCACCGGCGTCGCCGGATCCGGCAAGAGCTCGCTCATCGATGGCGTATTCCTGCCCGAGCACCCGGAGGCGATCGTCATCGACCAGGCGGCCATCGGCGTCTCGTCGCGCTCGAACCCTGCGACGTACACCGGTGTCATGGACGACATCCGCAAGGCGTTCGCGACGGCCAACAAGGTCGATGCCGGGCTGTTCAGTTTCAACTCGAAGGGTGCCTGCGAGAACTGCAAGGGTTCGGGAGTGATCTATACCGACCTTGGGTTCTTCGAAGGCATCAAGACTCCGTGCGAGGTCTGTCAGGGCCGGCGATTCAAGGACCAGGTCCTCGAGTACATGCTCGACGGGCGGAACGTGAGCGAGGTGCTGGGCCTGACTGTGGCGCACGCCCTCGACGCGTTCACCCAGCGCGACATCATCCGCAAGCTGCAGGCGATGAGCGACGTCGGTCTCGACTACCTCACGCTTGGCCAGCCACTCAGCACGCTGTCGGGCGGTGAGTGCCAGCGCATCAAGATGGCCAGCGAGCTCCACAGGAAGGGCAACATCTACGTCTTGGACGAGCCGACGACCGGTCTCCACATGTCCGACACGAGCCACCTGCTGGCGATGCTCGATCGACTCGTCGACGGCGGCAACACGGTCATCGTCATCGAGCACAACCTCGACGTCATCCGCAATGCCGACTGGGTCATCGACATGGGGCCCGAGGGCGGGAGCCGGGGTGGGCAGGTCGTCTTCACCGGCACGCCCACCGCGCTGCTCGACGCGCCGGGGTCGCTGACCGGGGAGTATCTCCGGGGGCGGGAGCCGGCCGCGGCGTAAGGCTGACCCTCGGTCAACGTTTTGGGCCGTACTGCGGTCTGGTTCGCCGCCTCGACTACGCGGTCGCTGACTCTCGGTCAGCAGCATGCCCGACGAACGCCGACGGGAGCAGTTGTGATGCACCCGAAAGGGACCTGCAACCCCGCCGCCGCACGGGCGCTGGCGCCCCTTCGACCGCCGGGCGTTCAGACTTGAGGCCCGATACACGGAAGGAGGAACCCGTGGCCAAGATCACTCCATGCCTCTGGTTCGATCACCAGGCCGAAGAGGCCGCCAGCTTCTACACATCCCTGTTTCCGAACAGCCGGGTCGACAAGGTTGTCCGCTCTGCGGCCGACAACCCGAGTACGCCGGCTGGCGCCGTCCTCACCGTCGAGTACACGCTCGATGGCTCACCGTTCATCGGCCTGAACGGCGGTCCGGACTTCGTGTTCAACGAAGCCGTTTCTTTCACGATCGATTGCAAGGACCAGGCCGAAGTCGATCGCTACTGGGACGCGCTCGTCCAAGGCGGCGGCGAGCACAGCGTCTGCGGCTGGCTCAAGGACCGGTTCGGTGTCTCCTGGCAGGTCGTCCCGCGCCAACTCAACGAGATGCTCGAGAGCGACGATCGGGCCGCCGCTGCTCGCGCGATGGAAGCCATGCTCAAGATGGAGAAGATCGAGGTCGAGAAGCTGCGCGAGGCCTACGAGGGCGTTCCCGCCTAGAGCTTGGATCGATCCGTTCCCGCCGACGTAGCGCCGTCAGGACCCGACAGTTCCTCGCGTTCGCAGGAGGAGGTGCCAGTAGCCCCAGCCGTCCTCCCAGTCGGACGCCTCCGCGGCCATCTCCAGTCCCTCGGCCCTCAGCCACTCGCCGACCTGGGCGCGACCCGGGTAGAAGTGATAGCCCGCCGTGTCGCCTTCGATGACCTCACCGCGAACGAGCGGGAGACCCTTCGACTGGCCGTCGGCGAACGCTGCGTCGATATCGGCGTCGGGAACCTCTTCGACGGTGATGTACAGGTGTCCGCCGGGTTTGACGGCTCGATGCAGGTTGGCCAGGACGACCGGCCAGTCCTCGGGCGATACGTTCTCCATGGCGTCGATTGTCAACGACCCGTCGAATTCGCCGGTGAACGACATCTCCTGGAGTCCGTCGTTCTCGAGTCGCTCGGCAAGGCCCTTCGAACGAGCCTGCTCGAGCATCCCTGCTGATTGGTCGATGCCGACGACGCGCCGACCCGCAGCCCGGACCTGGGCGAAGTACGGCCCGGTGCCGCACGGCGCGTCCAGCACGACACCGTCTGGCGGACAAGTCTCGAGCAGACGGGCGACGAACGCGGTGTGGGAGGTCGTGGGGTAGGGGTTGTCGTCGTAGTCGGGCGCCTCCGTGTCGTACTGGGCCTTCACCGCAGCGCGACGCTCAGCCAGCCACTCCACGCGGTCCATCAGCGCAGCATCTGTTGTCATAGCGTCACCTCCATATCCCACGAGGTTAGGCGCTTCAGCGACCGTAATCGTTCACTTTTCGATGCGAGCGGGACTCGCGGCCTTCGAAAGCTTGACCACGGGGTCCGTGGGTCGTCCCGGCACCTTGCGCAGCCGCGACGGGTGCCGCAGCAACGTCACGACGCCACCGAGCAGCGCGCCGGCCGCGGTCTCGGCGAGGTCCGTGATAGTGTCGTCGTAGGTCAGGTCCATGCCCTTTGCGCCGAGCTTCATGCCGACCCACTCGCCGATCTCCCAGAGGCCGGCAGCCGCGATGCCGGCAATGGTCGCGACCCCGGCCGCTTCCCACGAGGTCTTGACCCGCGGCGTCGCCAACGCACCGACGACAGACGCCACCGTGGCGCCGTCGGCGAAATGGATCAGGTCATCGACGTGCGCGCGCCGGTAGATGCCGATCGCGTTCCCCCCGGCATCGACCAGGAGCGGCAATGTCACGGCCATGTCGAGCTCGCGCGGATATGGCTGCGGACGGCCGCGCAGGCGCCAGGCGAGCGGCACGAGCAGCATGCCCCCGGCGTAGCCGATCGCCCTGATGCGCATCGCCTTGCCGCTGTAGCGCAGTGAGTTCGAATTGAGGAACGCGTCGAGGGCCAAGGCAACGACACTGGCCTTGGCCGCGGTGATGGCCGCGACCCATGCGACGTCGGCCGGCGTCGGTGGTGTTGGCGGACTCACGGATGAGACCGGCGCGGCTATGGAGGGGGCCGCCTCGATCTGGGTCGTCATGGTGCTCATGGTGCCGCATCCCGCGACGGCATGGTCCGTACACTCAGACGCATGACCGACCCAACGCTTGACGCCCCGCTGCTCGACAACACCGACCCATCGCTCGCGCGACCGCTCCAGACCGGTCTCACAACGGCCCGGACCGACGTGCTCGCCGCCGCCCGCGCTCTGCTGACGATCCCGGAAGCGGCCCTGACGAAGGCCTGGACCTGGAAGGGCGGCAGCGAGGAGGAGGTCCGCTACGGCGCCTACCGGGCTGCGGAGGCGCTCGAGCAGGCCGAAGTCGAGGCCCGCACTGCCGTCGCTGCGACGGAGGCCGGCGAGCGTCGTGCTTCGCGGATCGTCGGGCCGGCGACCGCGGCACGGTGGGATCTGTACGGGATCCTGCTTCCGCTCGACGACGCGCTCCTCGACGCCGATCCAGGAGGAGGGGAGTGGTCGATCCGCCTGACCCTCGGACACATCATCTCGAGCCAGCGTGCATACGGGTGGGGCACGGCCTGGTGGCAGACGCACCACCATGACGCGAACGACCCCGAACTGCCGAAGGGCGTACCCGACGCCTTCTGGGCCACGCTGCCCGACGAGGCCACGACCGAGGCGAGAGGCGACCTCGACGACCTGCGTGCGCGCTTCGACGCGATCCTCGACCTTAGCGCCGAGCGCCTTGCCGGCCTGCCGGATGATCGCCTGGAGCTCGGCGCCCGATGGTCGGGTTTTCCAGTGACGGTCGGCTTCCGTCTGGGCCGCTGGGCCTCGCACATCCGAGAGCACGAGATCCAGATCGAGAAGACGTTCGCGATGATCGGCCATGTTCCGACCGAGCCGGCACGACTCGCCCGCAACATGCTCGCGTCCTACGGCCGTGCCGAGTCGGTCGTGTTCGGTCGGCAGGACGTCGACCAGGCGGTCGATCGGATCGCCGGCGGAGCCGCGGAAGCCCGTCAGGCGATCGAGTCTGCGCGGGAAGCCTCGGTTTAGGCGGCCGTCTCGGTTCGATATGTCGCGATGATCACGCCCGTGGTCGTCGGCTTCGTGTCGACCAGCTCGAACCGGGCGTAGGAATCGCCGTCTTCGAACAGGCGGCGTCCGGTCCCGAGCACGAGCGGATGGATCAGCAACCGGAGCTCGTCGATCAGGCGGTGGGGCAAAAGTGACCGGATCAGCTCGCCGCTGCCGAGGATCACCAGGTCCGGACCGTCGCTGTCTTTCAGGCGCGCCACCGACTCGACCGCGTCGCCTTCGAGCAGCGTCGAATGCGCCCACGACAACGGCTCCTGGAGGCTGCGCGACGCAACGAACTTCTCGGAGTCGTTGAGGAACCCGGCGAACGGGTTGTCGTCAGGCATGTTCG
>DASTIG010000008.1:0-2194 GCA_035717785.1 Candidatus Limnocylindrales bacterium | reverse complement strand
GCTGCCATGACCGAGGCCGGCGTCTCGGTTCAGCAGATCCAGGGTGTCCTGCAGGCGAACAACCTGACCCTGCCGTCAGGCCAACTGACCGATGGCGGCGAGAAAGTCCCGGTCTCGACGAGCGGCAGCCTCGACACGGTCGAGGCGCTGGAGCAGCTGGTCGTGGGTGCCCGCATGGTCGCGCCGCCGGCGCAGCCCGGGACACCGGTCGAGCCCGGAGCGTCGGCCGAGCCCGGCGCCAGTGCGGCCCCGACGCCGGCCGCCGTGCCGATGCCCATCACGCTCGGCGAGATCGCAACGGTCGAAGAGGCCGGCGTGGCGACGACCGGCTACGCCCGCACGAACGGCGTGCCGAGCCTGACGCTGACCGTCACCAAGACGTCCGCGGCCAACACCGTGACGGTGGCTCGGGACGTCGAGGCGCAGCTCGAGGAGTTCCAGGCGCAGCACGGCGACATCCTGACCATCACGACCGTGTCCGACCTCTCGACGTTCATCGAGGAGTCGCAGGACGGCCTCCTCCGCGAAGGTGGCCTCGGCGCACTGTTCGCGATCCTGACGATCTTCCTGTTCCTCGGCAGCATCCGGTCGACGCTGGTTGCCGCCGTGTCGATCCCGCTGTCGGTGCTGACCGCCCTGGTCGTCATGCAGCTCACCGGCATCAGCCTGAACATCATGACGCTCGGTGGCCTGGCGGTCGCCGTGGGGCGTGTCGTCGACGACGCGATCGTCGTGCTCGAGAACATCTACCGTCACCGCGCGATGGGGGAGGACCGCATGACCGCCGTCCTCAATGGCCCGCGCGAGGTCGCCACCGCCATCACCGCGGCCACGCTGACGACCGTCGGCGTGTTCCTGCCGCTCGGCTTCGTCGGCGGGCTCGTCAGCCAGTTCTTCCTGCCCTTCGCGTTGACCGTCACGTTCGCGCTGCTCGCATCGCTGATCGTCGCCCTGACGGTCGTCCCCGTTCTCGCCTATCTGTTCATCGGTCGCGTCACGCTGGCCGTCGATGAGCACGGCGAGCCCACCCGCTCGTTCTGGGTCCGGGCCTACGCGCCGGCGATCACCTTCGCGCTGCGCAACCGGATCACCAAGTGGGGCGTGCTGGCGGTTGCGGGCGTCCTGTTCTTCGCCTCCCTCGCGCTCGTACCGCTGCTGCCGACGCAGTTCATCAACGCCGGCTCGGAGAAGATCCTCCAGGTCGTCGTGATCCCGCCGGCCGGCGCCACGACCGAGGCGGTCCTCGAGAAGGCGACCGAAGCCGAGGTGATCCTGATCGGGATCGACACGGTTGAGCTCGTCCAGACCAGCATCCCCGGCGAGGGCGAAGCCAGCTTCCAGACGATCGTCGCCGCCCAGCAGGGCCAGCCGGCGAACTCGGCCACGATCACCGTCCGGCTCGAGCCGACGGTCGACCTCGCCGAGTCGACGCAGGAGCTGTCCGACGCGATGACGCCGATCAAGACCGACGGCTTCGACACCAACGTGTCCGAAGCGGCCGGGTTCACCTCGAACAACCTCAACGTCATCGTCAGCTCGGACGACCCGGCGCTCGTCGAGAGCACGACGGACGAGGTGCTCGCCGCGCTCGAGGGCCGCGACGACCTCATCAACCTCAAGAGCGACCTGGTCAAGGCCACGCCCGAGATCCAGATCACGGTCGATCCCAACCGGGCGATCGGCGTCGGGATGACCGCGGCCCAGGTGGCCGGCGAGGTCCGCACAGCGCTGACCCCGACGGTCGCCACGCAGGTGACGATCGAGGGCGAGACCGACCCGGTCGATATCGTCCTCCGGTTCGACCCGGACACCGTGACCAGCGTCGAGGACCTGCAGGCGCTGCCGGTCGGCACGACCACGAAGGTCCCGCTCGGCCAGATCGCGACCGTCGAGCAGGTCGAGGTGCAGGGCAGCATCACCCGCATCGACCAGGCACCGGCCGCCCAGATCACCGCGGAGATCGCGAGCGTGGACACCGGCGCCGTGTCGCAGTCGGTGGCGGCCGAGATCGACGCACTCGAGGCAAGCGGCGCGATCCCGGACGACGTCGAGGTCACCCTCGCCGGCGTCACCCAGCAACAGAACGAGGCGTTCAGCGGCCTGTTCGCTTCGATGGCCGTCGCCGTGCTGATCGTCTACCTGGCGATGGTGCTGACCTTCAACTCGCTGGTGACCCCGTTCATCATCCTGTTCA
>DASTIG010000007.1:0-5037 GCA_035717785.1 Candidatus Limnocylindrales bacterium | reverse complement strand
TCGTCCAGGACCTTGATCGGGACGATCCTGGCCGACGGCGCGACGCCGACGATGCCGATCCCGTTGTCGGCGACACCGGCCGCGGTGCCCGCGACGTGCGATCCGTGCCCGTGCCCATCTTCGGGTGGTCCGGCGCCCATGCAGTTCTTGCCACGCGCGGCGTCGATATTGGCAGCGAGATCGGGATGATCCAGGTCGACGCCGGTATCGAGGATGGCGATCGAAACGCCGGCGCCGCGGAACCCCGAGTCGTGCGCGTCAGCCGCCGTAGGATGGCGGGCATCGATCCTGCGGATGCCCGACGGTGTCGATTCGGCGATCAACGAGACCGGCTCGGACCTGACGACTTGGCGAACACCTGGCTTGGCTGCGATTCTGGCAGCGGCCCGCTCAGGCCCTCGGAATGAGAACCCGCGGATCGCGTTCGTGTAGATGTGCTTAGGTGAGCGGCCCACTTCCTTGGTCAAGGCCTTGGCGCGCGCCGCGATGTCGCCGCCGGGCCCGAGGGACACGATCCATTCGCGTTCGACCGGTGGGGCGGCCTGGACCGGGCCGAAGCCTGCCGGCAACAGGATCGCGGTGATCATGATCGCCGCCGACAGCCGGCGGACCGCGGTCGTTTTCGGAGCCATCAAGTTCGACCCTGGCGTGACGGGGGCGACATCGTCGTGCGAGGGACCCATGGCGTCAATAGGGATGACTCATGAGTGCTGTCGCGGTGCACCACGACCGCTAGAGTGCCGAGGATGAAGACCGGCTCGAGTTTTCTGAGCGAGGCGGAGGTCGTCGACATCGGTCTCGCGTCGGTCGGCCGATCGGCCCGTATAAGTCGCCACGCTCGGTTCTACGGCGCGTCTCGGATACGCCTCGGCGAGGATGTCCGGATCGACGACTTCGCGGTCCTTTCCGCCGGGCAGGTGGGGATCGACCTCGAGGGCCACAACCACATCGCCGTGGGGGCTTTGCTCTTCGGAGACATCACGCTTAGGGCCTGGTCCACGGTGTCGTCGCGCGTCGCGGTGTACTCGACGTCCGACGACTTCCGTGTCGACACCCACACGTATCCGCACGTCGAGGCGGGTCGGGCGCTGGTAGATGCACCGGTCGTGATCGGGTCGCGGGTCGTCATCGGGACGGGATCGACCATCCTTCCAGGCGTAACCATCGTCGATGGCGTGTCCGTCGGGGCGATGTCCCTGGTCAATAGACCGATCGTCGACGCAGGCGTCTATGCCGGTATCCCGGCCCGTTTCATCAACGCGCGCCGTCCACTGGATGAGCGCCCGGCCGAGCCGACGTGACGGTGGCCGAAAGCCCGATCAACGCCGAGCTTGTCCAGGATCGCAGCCTCCGCGGGATGGCGATCGCCAACGCTGCGGCATGGCTGGCCCTGGCGGTCGGCGGGATCGCGACGACCGCCATCCTGTATCGGGTCTTGGGCCCGGCAACGTACGGTGTCTGGGCGACGGTGGCCGCCCTGCGCGCCTTTGCCCTCTTCCTCGACGGCGGCCTCATGTTCGGTGCCTCCGGCGCGGCCGCACGGTTTCGATCAGACCCGGATCAGGCACGCGCTGACCTTCGCGGTTCGATGCTCATCGGGCTGGCATCGGGAGCGTGCGTCGCGGTCGCGGCCATCCTCCTGGCGTGGGTGCCTGCGGCATTGCTTGGACTCGAGGGGGCATCGGCGGGCGCGGCTGCACTCGCGACCGGGCTGATCGGCCTGGAGGTCGGGCTGGCGTTAGCGGCGAGCCCCGTGCACGGCATGGCGCGCGGTCTCGAACGCTTCGATGCGATCGCGCTGGGAGCGCTGATCCAGGCAGCGGTCGTGATCGTTTTCGTCCTGGTGCTGACGCCCACGCTGGGCCTTGTCGGTGCTGCGGTCGCGTTGATCATCGGCCGTGTAGCCGGGACTCTGCCGGTCATCGCGACGGTCCGAAGGACCGAGCCTTCGTTCCTTGGCCTGGACGGAGCGACCAAGGCAGTCGGCCGCTCGATCTCGTTCGCCGGCCCCCTGTGGTTGATCTCGATCGGAACACAGCTCAGCCTCGGCACGGACGTTCCGATCGTGGGTCGGTTCTTTGGGGCAGTCGCCGCCGGGGCGTATGCGATCGGGGCGATCGTCCCGGCGACCGCCCTATCCGCGCTGTATGCGCTTACGGACTCCAGCTATCCGCGGCTCGCCCGGCAAGAGCCGTCGACGTCGCACCTCGTGGGCCGGCTCATCGGGGTGGCCACTGCGCTGGCGGGGCTCGGCTTCACGGTCGTGGCCGCCCTCGCGCCCCTGATCCTGGTGGCATGGATCGGAACAGCCGAGTCGCTTGCCGTCGATGTCCTGCGGATCTACAGCCTCACCTGGGCGCTGAACGTGCCCGCCCACATCCTCGCTCTCCACGCCATGGCGGCGTGGACACATCGAGCACTCGTCCCCATCGTCCTCGGTGAGGCTGTGGCGAGTTTCGTCCTGAGCATCGTTCTGGCGTCGCTCGGCTGGCCGACCGGGCCGGCCGTCGCCACGCTCGTGACGCTCGCGCTGTCGAACCTCCTCATTGTGCCGTGGCTGACCCTGCCGCGCGCCGGCATCCCGCCTCGAACGGCGGCCATGGTCGCGATCATCGGCTATGGGGCGGGAGTCAGTGCCGGCGTCGTCGTCGTCGCGATCTCGCTGGCGAGCGGACTCACTCCCGTCCCTACGCTCGGGATCGCCGCCGCCCTCACGCTGATCGCCGCGGCCGGCATCGTCATGCTAACGGTCATCCGACCCGGGGCAACCCGGCGGATCGCGAGCGTCCTCCGAAACGGTGGCCTGGCGGTGTGGCTCCGTCAGCGACGCGAGGTTCGGGACGCTCGCGACCGGCTCGAGCACATCCGCGCTGAGCAACCGGTCGTATGGGTCCCATCGGCGCAGCCGCTCGTCTCGGTACGCATCGCCACATACAACCGGGGAGGAATCGTTCGCGACCGAGCGATCGCATCGGCCCTTGCCCAAACGCACTCGAATATCGAAGTCGTCGTCGTCGGCGATCGGTGCGATGCGGCGACCGAGGCGGCGGTCCGCTCGGTCGATGATCCTCGCGTTCGTTTCGAGAACCTCGCCGAGAGAGGCCGCTATCCCGCCGACCCGCAGTTCCGCTGGATGGTCGCCGGCTCGACCCCCATGAACCGTGCCCTCGATCTAGCACGAGGCGATTGGATCGCCCCGCTGGACGACGACGACGAGTTCACGCCAGATCATGTCGAAGCCCTCCTCGATGCGTGTCGGACTCGCGACCTGGAGTTGGCGTATGGGATCGCTGAGACGGAGGTCGAGCCGGGTGTCTGGGAGGCAGTCGGAAGCGCGCCGCTGCGGCACGGTCACATCATCCATGCGGCCGTCATGTTCCGGCGCGCGATCGGTTTCATCCGCCATGACATCGAGTCCTGGCGGCTCTACGAACCGGGCGACTGGAACGTGTGGCACAGGATGCGAGATGCCGGCGTGAAGATCGGCTTCGTTGATCACGTGGTGACTCGTCATCACCTGGAGCGCCGTGAGCTCCGCTGAGCCGACGCCGACAGCCGATGCGACCGGCGTATCAGTGGTCATCGTCAACTACAGGACACCGGAGCTTTCGGTCGTCGCGGCGGCGAGCGCATTGGACGACGGCGCAATACGCGTCGTGATCGTCGACAACGCCTCCGGCGACGGCAGCGCTGACAGGTTTCGGGCGTTGCCCGACAGCCGGCTGCGCGTGCTCGAACACGATCGCAATGCCGGCTTCGGCACGGCCGCGAACCTGGGCGCTCGTGAGGCCGACGGAGAGGTCGTTGTCTTCTTGAACAGCGATGCCAGGCTCCGTCGGGGGGCTCTCGCCGCGATGGCGGCAGGCCTTGCGCCGACTGCGGGACGAGCCGTCATCGGTCCGAGGCTCGTCGGTGAGGACGGCGCCATCCAGCGCTCAGCAGGTCTCGTCCCGCGACCCGATGACCTCCTGCTGCGTGGGCTGGGCGTCCAACGGGTAAGTCGCGCGATCTCGCGCGTCCCGATTCTCGGGCGCCTGCTTGGCAGGACCAGGATCGCGACGGAATACGATCAAGCGACTGTCGCAAGGGCGACCATCGACGTCACGATGGTGTCGGGTGCGTGTCTCGCCATCGGACGCACGGCGTTTACGGACTTGGGCGGATTCGACGACAGATACTTCATGTACTTCGAGGACGCCGACCTGTGTCGGCGAGCGACCCGCGCCGGCTGGCCGGTCCGCTACGTTCCCGATGCGGTGGTCGACCATATCGGCGGCGCCAGCTCGTCCGGCGACTACCGCTTCGGGCCATGGCACGCGGCGAGCATGATCCGCTACCTGCGTGACTGGCACGGGGCCGCCGGCGTGTCGATCGGCTTGGCGATCCTGTCGCTGCGGGCGATCGGGCACGTCGTGACCCTGCGTCCGAACGCGGGGACCGCGGTGGCCGCTCTTCGGGCTGGGATACTGTCTGCTCGCGAGCGATCGTGATGCGAATCGATGTCGTGGTCCCGTTGCGAGACGCCGCGGCGCTGCTCCCCGGGTGCCTAGAGGCTATCCGCGCCCAGACCCTGTCGCCGGGCCGGATCCACCTGGTCGTCGGCCCATCAAAGGACGCGACGCTCGACGTCGCGCGATCGGCGTGGTCGAGGGACTCGCGTGTGCTCGTCAGCGAGAACCCGGCCGGCGACCGCGGATCCGCGTTGAACGTGGCGCTGGCCGCACTCGATCCCGAGACCGAGGCAGTCGCCATGGTCGACGCGCAGTCACGGATCGACCCGGCCTACCTGGAGCGCAGCGCGGCGGTACTCGACGAAACCGGCGCGGCGGTGGTCGGGGGCTCGATGCAGCCGGTCGGCACCAGTCCGATGGGAGAGGCGATCGCGGCGGCGTTGTCGTCGCCTGTCGGGGTCGGCGATTCGAGCTTCCATTTCGAGGGTGAGGCGCGAGATGTCGACTCCGTCTACCTGGGCGTCTACCGCCGAACGGTCCTCGACACGGTGGGGCCGTACGACCCGCGGCTGTTGCGGACCGAGGA
>DASTIG010000006.1:0-4205 GCA_035717785.1 Candidatus Limnocylindrales bacterium | reverse complement strand
GTCTCGAACAGCTGGTCGCGGCTCTCGACCGAGCAGGGGCCGGCCATGACCGTGAGCGACCCATCGCCGATCGCCGCATCGAGGACGCGGATGACGGTGTCTTCCGGCTTGAACTCGCGCGAGGTCAGCTTGAAGGGCCGGCTGATCGGGGTGACGCGGTCGACCCCGGCCATCGCCGCGAACGCTTCGAGGAGCTCCGGCTTGCGCGACCCGATCTCGCCCACGACGGCGATGACGACGTGGTCGGCGTCCTGATGGTCGAACGGCGTCAGACCCTCAGCCAGGATCCGGCTCTTGACTCCCAGGACCTCGGCCTCACTGGCGCCGGAGGTCATCACGACGAACATCGCGGTGCGGTCTCCTCGTTGGATCGAGGTCGGCCAAACAAAAAAGCAGAGGTCTGGCCTCTGCTTCGTTCGCCCGGCACGACTCGTGCCCCCGGTCTTAGTGACCGAAGACGTTCATGCCGGGCATCGAAAGTAGAAGGTCGGGCGCATGTGTGCAGCGGAGTGTGCCGAGCACGGCCGCGCGTGTCAACGCACGGCTCCGACGACGCTCCGGGAGGGCCCGGCCCCTCGACCGGGCGATGCAAGTCGTGGATGCCATTCTCCGACAGGCGTGCGCGGACGATCTCCCACGATGCGATCAGATGTCGTCTGGGCATGAGGCCACGCATAGACGTTCTGGTTGTGCATCTGAGGCTGGCATCCGCGAGGTCTGATGACCGGCGAGTGCGCCGCCCCGGAGGGCCCGGGCACGCAATGTTAGGATGTCGCCCGCCGCAGCGACGGAGAGGTCGCATAGAGGCCTAGTGCAGCGGTTTGCTAAACCGCCATGTGGGGTAACCTGCATCGAGGGTTCGAATCCCTCCCTCTCCGCCAATCCCCGTTCAGATCGGGCCCCTGACGGCTCTCCGACACCCTTCCCCGTGGCTCCCCTCGACCCGGTCCGAGGCTCAATCTCGCCCGGCCCGGACCTTCTCGACCGTGACCTAGGTCCGTGTCAGATCTCGCAGCTCCGACGACGACGGTCGCGTATCATCGGCCGGTATGCTGCGCTTCGCGAACCAGCCGAACACGACCGAGACCGGCGGGCCCATCCGGGATGGTCATGGCAGCACCGGCGACGCGATCAGGGTCGAGATCTACGACCCCGCCACGAACCGGACCGTCGACACGAACGCGGCCGTGACCCTCACCCTGGGATCAAACTCCGCGCGTGGCACGCTGATCGGCGGCGCCGCCGACGCGGTCGCCGGGGTCGCCACATTTCCGAACCTGTCGATCGATACGCCTGGCCCGCACAAGCTCGAGGCCAGCAGTCCGGCCGCCTCGAACACCCCGGTGTCGGACCAGTTCATGGTGTCCGATACGGTGGCCACGTGTGAAGGCCCCGGCTGCAGCTTCACCGAGACCAAGGACCAGCACATCTACACGACGACCCCGGAGCAGGGGTCGGCAGGCGCCCAATGGGCCACCTCCCTCAACCTGCCGGGCCTGCGGATCTCGTGCGATTTCGCACCATTCGATTACCCGGACTCACGCCAGCCCAACGCCGTCTGGTACAGCTACGACGACGGGGAGACCGGGTCCGCCAAGACGAACGTGATCGCCATCGACAAGGCGATCGTCTATGAGACACCGGACAACGGCACGTCCGAGTATCGGGTCTGCTATACGTCACCGGTGCCCTTCACCGACCGCACAGGCGACCTGGCCCAGCCAGATCCCTGGGAGGATGGTCCGAGCGTGTACTTCGGGACCACCTGGTTCACGGGGCTCCTGCCGGACTGCGACGAGAAGTATCCAGTGGCGCCGTGCGTCCTGAGATGGACCGACGATGGCGGCGACCGCATCGGGACGTTCCTGGCTCCTCCGGGCGATCCTTCCTACCGCTAGGTCCGCGGCGCGACCCAATCGGGCGAATGGCGGGCGTCTGGGCGGTCGTCTATGATCGGATGGACGTCGCTGGACGGTGGCGGACTGGCCGAGAGCGAGTTGCTAAACCGCCATCTGGGGTAACCTGCATCGAGGGTTCGAATCCCTCCCTCTCCGCCAGACCTCTCCGGTCCGTCGGCACGCGTGCGCCCGTAGCTCAGTGGATAGAGCGTTAGGTTGCGGACCTAAAGGTCGTGAGTTCGAGTCTCGCCGGGCGCGCCAGCACTCTATTGAAGAACGGCCGTGCGGCCGGAACGAGCACGATCTCGGACACTTCCCGGTCCCTGATCACGACGCGCTCGACAAGCAGGGTCACGAACTCCCGGACCTGCTCCGGCGTCGCCCGCTCGAGGTTCTCCGCCATCGTCACCGCGATCGTCCTAGACCGCTCGAACAGGGCGAGCCGATCGTCGGCACCGGGCAGGGCGGTCAACTGGCGCTCGGTCGCCTCCCGCTCGGCCAGGTACTCCCTGTGGCCGAAGGACTGGACCGTCGTCCCCGAACCCGGACCGTTGCTCCATAAGCACGCGACCAACACGCCTGAGGAGACGATCGGGGAACTCCTGACCACGAAGGCAGAGGCCTTCGAACGCAATACCCCGGTGACAAGGACCAAGGCCAACCGCATCCGCGCGCAGATGCTCCTGTTGATGGCCGGCGGCATCTTGCTTGTCGGTGCCTACGTACTAGAAGTGTTGATCTGAAATGTCTGACGACAGCACCCCGGCCCCCGATCCCCCTCCCGCCCCGACGCCGGTCGCCCCGGCCCCGACCCCGGCGCCCGATCCGGTCGCACCGGCGCCGACCCCGGGTTCGGAACTCCCGCCACCTAATCCCGACCTCATGGGGGTCATGGAACGTGGCGGTCTGCCGCCACACAACGTGGAGTTGATGGGGATCGCAATCAGAAGCGCTTCGCCGTCCGCACCAGATATCGACAAGGAGGGGTAGGCCGAGTGTTAGTTGCGGTAAGTCGAGGCCACGCCGGGCTCGCGGCGATCGTTCAACCGCCACCGGGCAGATCGAGCCACAGCAGGCGACGAACCCCCGGCCCGATGGATTGCAGTCGATCGGCCGGCAGGGCACGCTAGCGCGGCATGGAGCCATCGGAGGAGATTCGCCGGGTCATCGAGCGATGGACGATCGCGACGGCTCGGGGTGACGATGACCCCCTCGGGCGACTCTCGACGCATCCAGGCACGCTGATGATCGGCACGGACCCGGCCGAATGGTGGCTTGGCAGGGCCGCGCATGTGATCTGGGCTCGCCAGATCCGTGAGGTCGGTCCCTTTCCGGTCCGGGCGACAGAGATCGACGCCTGGGAAGAGGGGACCGTCGGCTGGGCAGCCGTCAAGGAGTCGATCGACTGGGAAGGTCGAACCCTGGAGTCGCGCGCGACGTACGTGCTTCACCTGGAACGCGACGAGTGGAAGATCGTGCAGGTCCACTGGTCGTTCCCCACCGCGAACACGGAAACCCTCGGCCGGGCGCTCACGGTTACGCTCGACGAGCTCGAGGAGACCGTTCGACGAGAGCAGCCCGACCTCACCGCCTCGCGCGCCGTCGACGGCACGGTCACGATCGTGTTCACCGACATCGTCGACTCGACGCCCACGCTTGCGCGGCTCGGTGACGCGGCCTGGCTGGCGATCGTCCAACGCCACAACCAGCTGATCAGCGATGTCACCGCGGCCCATGACGGCGCCGTCGTCGAGACGCAGGGCGATGGGTCGATGCTCGCCTTCGCGAGCGCTCGCCGCGCGGTCGCGTGCGCGCTGGCAATCCAGCAGGAGATCGCGCGAGCCTTCGCCGACCACTCGCCGCCGATCCGCGTGCGGATCGGGATCCACACCGGCGATGCCATCAAGGACGCCGAGCACTTCTACGGGACCACGGTGCACTACGCCGCGCGGGTCGCGAGCCATGCCGTCGGCGGCGAGGTCCTCGTGTCCAGTGCCGTTCACTTGCTCCTGCAGAGCACTGCCGAGTTCACGTTCCTTCCCGGCCGGGACGTCGAGCTGAAGGGGATCCCGGGACAGCATCGGCTGTACGCACTCGCATCGCGCTGACCGCGGCGAGCCGGGCGCGCTGATCGGACCGGCCACCGCAAGCTCGAGGAGCCTCGGGGATCGGCGAGGATGCCGTGTAGGCTAGGTTCCTGCGCCCCCAGAGCGAGGCCGTCCTAAGGCCTGCGTCGGCGGTTCGAGTCCGTCCGGCGGCGCTTCCAAGTACCGCCCGCTCCCCGGCCCCTCACTCGCCTGGCGGCCG
>DASTIG010000005.1:0-7124 GCA_035717785.1 Candidatus Limnocylindrales bacterium | reverse complement strand
CCCGCTCCAGCGCTGGACGGGGCTCGAGCACGAGGAGCTGCAATACGAGCGTTCCCGCGATCGGCTGCTCGAGTTCCCGCCCGGCACGCTGATGAACGAGATCGAGACGACGTGGCGGTGGCCGCGCGTGGTCGGCAAGGTCGAACACGACCGCCGCAATCCGCTCGAGTACGCCAAGCTGTGGCGGATCGCCCAGGCGCGCGCGGGCAAGCCCGTCAAGTTCGGGACGTGCTCGTCGCAGGTGCTCTCGATCTTCCTCGACAGCCATACGCCCGAGTACGACCTCGAGGACAAGAAGCAGCTGATCTGGGACATGTCCACCGCCATGAACGTCGAGCTGCGCCAGCTCGCGGCGGCCGGCGCCAAGGTGATCCAGATCGAAGAGCCGACCATCCATTTCGTCGCGAACTTCTACCCCGACCAGACCGAACTGCTCGACTTCCTCGTCGACGCGTTCAACCACGAGGTCGACGGCCTCGACGACGTCGAGCTGTGGATCCACACGTGCTGGGGCAACCCGAACATGCAGAAGGTCTACACGGGCGAGTCGTACGCGAACTCGATCGAGATCTACCTCGAGCGGCTCAAGGGCGACGTCTGGACCGTCGAGGCGACCGAGAACGAGCTGGCCGAGATCGACCTCTTCAAGCCATACGCCAACCACCTCAAGAAGAAAGTCGCCGTCGGCATGGTGAACCACCGGACGCTCCAGGCGGACATGCCGGCGGTCGTCGCCGCGCGGGTGCGCCGCGCGCTGGAGGTGATCCCGGCGGACAAGCTGATACTGTCCAGCGATTGCGGGTTCGGCCGGCAGGGATTCAGCCGGACCATCGCGTTCTACAAGACGACGGCCATCGCGCAGGCGCGAAACATCGTCCTGAAGGAGCTGGGGCTCGAGGAACGTTACGTGCCCGCGGCCGACCCGGCCCTGCAGGTCGACGTGCTCCCGGATCGGGAACCTCTGACGCACCTGCCGTCACCCTGGACGTAGCGGTATGACGGCCAGACGCGCCTCGGGTCAGCCGAACGACCGACTAGGCGCGGCGCGGGTTCGTCGCCGAGAAGATCGCGACCGAGCCGACGGTCTCAAGCTCCACGTGATCGAAGGATTTGGCAAGGATCTCGCGCAGCCCCTCCTCCGAATCGTCGAGGTTGTCGAAGGCGCCGCGCCGATTGAAGGCACTGAGGACCCGGCGCGCCAGCCAAGAGTGCGCACCCGAAGTCCCGAGCACTGATGCGCCGAACAGCACGCCCGTCGGCGCAAGGACCGCAGCAACATTGGCGACGCCCGCGGCCTTGCGCGACAGGGGTCCGGGCAGGCAGTGGATCACCAGGTTAAGGGCGGCGGAGTCGAACGGCCCATCGACGGGCAGCGGCTTCAGGACATCGGCCTCGACGGCCGTGACGTCCAGCCGTCGAAGGCGATGCGCGGCGTGGTTGAGGACATTCCTGTTCGGATCGACGATCGTGACGCGACTGCCATCGGCGAGGCCGGACTTGTCGATCCAGTAGCCGGTGCCCGGACCCACATCGAGGTGGCGATCCCGGATGTGATCGCGATAACCCTCGAGGAGCGGCTCTGCCGGGCAGTGCCAGACGAACCAGGAGACGAACCCGATCACCACCGGGTCGTACAGATTGAGCAACGGCCGCGTGTAGTCGGCCTGACCGCGGTACGCGGGATCGTTCCGATCCATGGCCTCGAAGGACTCCTTATCACCGCCGGCGCTGGGGGCCAAGGGTGACATGCGCCCTGAAACGGTTCCAGCGTACGGTGTGTCCACCGTGAGGGCCCGGGACCCACATCGGCCGGGCTCGGCCTCACCCGGGGAATGATGATGCTGGGAAACGCAAAACCACAGACGGCATCGCCGACGTTGGTTTTGCCTGGATGTCATGGATCATCGACCCTGGCAAGAACGCCCTCGCGATCGTCCAGCGGAAGCCATGATCGCCGTGGCGCGATCGGAACATGGGCGGCTGGACGACCCTGCTGCCGCATCATCAGGCGGTCGTCGCGACGGCCGACCGGAAGGAGGAGAGTGCATGACCGCGAAGGGGAGTGGCACCAAGGAGGATCCGTGGCAGCTCAAGACGCCGCCCGGCACCTCCGACTACCAGATGTGGCGTGACGAGACGGCCGATCCACCGGCGCTCGTCTGCCAGGTCGGCTCGACGCAGCTGAAGTACAAGCTGAGCGCAATCGACGACCTGCACGCGATGCTCAAGAAGCACGGTGACTGGATGGACCTTGGCGCGGCCGACGAGCAGAAGGATGCCAAGCCCGGCACGGTCGAAGGCTGGGGACGCGACCCGGGCAACCCGGTCGGCGGCTGGTATGGCTTGCGCAAGGGCTATCGAGGCCGGTTCGGGATGTACCTGCCGCCGTTGCTCGAGGCGCTCGGCAAGGCCGAGTTGACGCACGACGCCAAGAACAACCGGATGCGCGCGATCTGAGCCGCGACCCGTACGAGCGTCTCCGGGCGCTCTGCCTCGCGCTCCCCGAGACGACCGAACAGCTGAGCCACGGCGAGGCGAGCTGGTTCGTCGGGAAGCGGCAGTTCGTGACGTCGGCCGATCGACATCACGACGACCGCCGGGCGGCTTGGCTCGCCGCGCCGGCCGGTGCCCAGGAGACCCTGGTTTCGGCCGCACCAGAGCGGTTCTTCCGGCCGCCGTACGTCGGGCATCGCGGCTGGCTCGGCGTGTACCTCGACGTCGAGGTCGATTGGGACGAGCTCGCGGGGCTGGTTCGGGATGCCTGGTGGACCGTGGCGACGCCGACGATCCGCGCGCGGTCGGGGTAAAACGCCCGGCCACTCGGCCTGCGCCCTTGGAACATGACTTGCTACGAACTCAACGTGAGCACCTGGACGGGGCGACTTCCGGTACGTTTCGGAACATCCCTGCGTTCCGATCCGCGCGGGAAACGTCGAAATCCCTCCGTTCACGTGCGTGACGGAACATCGGGATGTTCCAGGCTGCGGTCAGCGGCGCCCTTGGACGCATTTGGAACATCACGAGGTTCCAATCAGCGTCTGAGCGTCCGCGATCCGGTCCGAAGTTGCCCCTCGGGCGTCGAATGGAACCTCCGCAGGTTCCAATCAGCGCCCGAAGAGGTCCTTGCGATCGTTTTCATCCGCGCCGTTCGCCAATCGGAATATGGGGATGTTCCAAACGCGGACGCAACGCAAACAGAGCGCTTCCCGACTCGTACGTGGCCGAGACGGGCTTTCACCGGGTGAATGACGGACTACGCGACAGCCACGCAACCCCGCCCCGGCGGCGCACAGGAACCGCGGCGCTACCGGGCCCGCCGCCTCGGGTTCGCACGGCGCGCCTGGCTACGGCGTCGGCCGCCAGGGGAGACATCGTGAAGACCCGGATCAGGCGCTGATCTCGGTCGCGTCGTCCGACGCTGGCGCCCCGGTGACGGCTGCGATCACCTGCTCCCGGATCGCTTCCATGTTGTGGATCCGCCTCCCGTGGTCGATCGTCGCGTCGACGACGTCGTTGAGTGGACCGGTGACCTCCCAGCCGCACGCGCAACGGTTCGTGTACTCGGTCGTCTCGGTCATCTCGACCTCCTTCAACCCAGCGCCCGGAAGGGCTCGGGAACGTATGCCGCGAGGATCGGTCGCCAGGGGGCCGGCAGCGTCGCAGCGACGACCGGGTCGTCCGCGACCAGCCAGGCGAGATGTCGCAGCCCGTGCTCGACGACCGCATCGATGGCGATCTCGCGCGGCGCCGCTGTCGCCTCGGACCGGACGAGGTCTGCCCGACCGATCGGCACGCTAGCCATCGATCCGACAAGGTCCGGGGAGATGACGACCACGAACGACAGGATGACGGCATCGCGGTCGCGACGCCATGACGTCGAGTGGACGAGCAACGGAGGTCCCACGACGTCGCGCACGATCCGGTCGACCACCTCCACCGGGTGCTCGGTCGGCCCGAGCTGGAGGTGCCAGGCCTGCGGTCCGTCGGGACCAGTCAGCCGGATCCGGTCACCATCGAGCCAGACGACGAGGACCTCGGCTTGGATCGGGCTGTCGACATCCCAGCCGAACGGTTCGCGGGTCATCTCACTCGATGCTGGCCCGGCGCCTCGGGTTGACGCGGCGGGCACGACCCACGCCGTCGCTTGCAGCGACGGCAGCCAGGGCCTCCTCGGATGGCTCAGTGGGCGGCTGGATGTACGGCGGCTCGATCTGCGACTCGAAGCCTGACGTGATGATCCGCCGGAGCTCAGCGTCGATGGCCGGATCCGTCTCGACAGGCCGGTAGGCGGCCAGCCGCCGTTCGACCTCATCGACCGCCCGCTGGTACGTGTCCTTGCCGCCAGCCTTCATCCAGTTCTCACGGTTGTCGCGGTCGACGATCGCGGAGGGGAGGTACAGCTCGGTCGGCCAATGCGCCATCGTGTGCTCGGCCATGATCAGGTGCTGGTCCGTCATGAGCTGCTGGATGAGCCCGTCAACGGGCAGGTCGTCGGCCACCCGCACTTCGCGCACGAACCGCAACGCCTGCCCGCACATCTCGTCGTCGAACACGAGCTTCGGCAGGTTGAACACGAGAAGGAAGTCGAGCATCCCAGGCCCCGATACCGAGTTCACCCCGGCCAGAGCGGCGATCAAAGCCGAGCCGAACGTCTCGGCCCCGGCCTGCGCGTCGAGGATCGGCCCGTCGGACAGGGCCATGTACGACTGGCACGGTAGCCCGAGCGACTTCGCGACCGCGATGTAGGCGGCATCGAGTTGGAGCGCCTCGATCGCCGACATCGGCGACGAGGCCACCTTCATATGGAAGGTCGCGGGCGCCCCGCCGAATAGCACCGGCGCGCCCGGGCGGATGACCTGGGCCATCGTGATGCCGGCCAGCACGTCGATCGTATGGAAGATCGTCGCGCCGACCGTCGTGACCGGCGCGATCAGGCCCATGAGCGTGACCGGAACGATCTCGACCGGGACCCCAGCCTCGACGCAGTCGATCAGGTTCTGGCAGGAATCCTCCGAGTACCGGAAGTTGCCGGTCGCGGTGATCGTGAAGATCGACATCGGCCGGGCGATGAGATCGGCCAGGTCGGCCCGGAAGAGCTGCATCATCTCGACCATGCGCGGGACGCCGTGCTCGGTGAACGCGCCCGACACCACCGGCTTCTTCGAATTGGTCAGCACCATGTAGAGGCGCCACGCATCGGACACTTGCGCCTCGATGTCGTCGTTCGTCGAGAACGCCGTCGCGAGATAGGCGATGTGCTGCAGCCCGTCGGCGAGCCGGACGTACTCGACGAAGTCGGTCGAATTCGCGAGTCGCACCTCGCCTGTCCGATGGTCGAGCGTCTTGAGCCCCGACGATCCCGGCACGAAATGGACGCGATCCTCGCCCAGGTCGGCGTGCGGGTTGCCATCCCGGTCGTAGAGCGTGAACGACCGCGGGGCGTCGGCGATGGCCTTCTCGACGACCGACCGCGGGAACAGCACGCGACCGGCGGCGTCGGTCGGCAGGCCGGCCTCGATCAGCCGGCGGCGCATCTCCGGCCCGCGGATCTCCATGCCGACCTCGGCCAACACGCGCATCGACTCATCGACGATCCGGCCGATGAGATCGGGGGCGAGCATCTCGAGGCGAGGACGGCTCATCGGCGGAGTCTATTGCCCTACGCTTACCGCCATGGGCCCCGACCGCCCCCGGCGCGCTGCCGATCTTCTCGTCGACTGCCTTGCGGCCGAGGGCTGCGAGTACGTCTTCGGCGTTCCGGGCGAGGAGACGATGGACATCCTCGAGGCGCTGTCGCGCCATGAGGCCGTCCGCCACATCACGACCCGCCACGAACAGGGCGCCGCCTTCATGGCCGACGTCCATGGCCGGCTCACCGGTCGTGCCGCGATCGCCATGGCGACGCTCGGCCCGGGCGCGACGAACCTCCTCACGGGCATTGCGGATGCGTATCTGGACCGCGCCCCGATGGTCGCGATCACCGGGCAGGCGGCGTCGGGCAAGCTCCACAAGGAGGCGCATCAGGTCGTCGATGTCGTGCGGATGTTCGAGCCTGTCACGAAGTGGAACATTCGGGTCGAGCGGATCCGCGCGATCCCGGAGATCGTCCGCAAGGCGTTCCGGGTCGCGATGCTCGAGAAGCCCGGACCGACCCACATCGAGCTGCCGGAAGACCTCGCCGCGACCGACATCACGCCGCGGGACGGCGGCCGGCCGCCCGTGCCGCTCACCCCGGGACACGCCTACTTCCCCGAGCCGACCGACGAGGCCATCGAGCACGCGGCCCGCCTGATCGCCGGGTCCGACCGGCCGATCATCCTGGCCGGCAACGGCGTCCTCCGACGCGGAGCCGCTCCCGAGTTGAGGGCTCTCGCCCGCGGCCTGCACGTCCCGGTCGCCGCGACCTTCATGGGCAAGGGCGCCATCGACGATCGTTCACACCTGTCGCTCATGGCCGTCGGTCTGCAGGCGCGCGACCACGTGCTCTCGGGCTTCGATCGGGCAGACCTCGTCATCTGCGTCGGCTATGACCTCGTCGAGTACGCGCCATCGTCGTGGGACCCGGACGGCAGCAAGCGCCTCATCCATATCGATACGCAGCCGGCCGAGATCGATGCCGCCTACCAGCCCGAGGTCGAGCTCGTCGGGGACATCGACGGGTCATTGCGCCGCCTGCTCGATGCCGTCCAGCCGCTGGGTGTCGGCGGCCGCAACGCGAGCGAGCGACACGAATCACGCGAGATCCTCGTGCACGCCGACCTTCGGATGCAGCTTCTCGACGAGCTCACCGCCCACGCTTCGAACGACGGCTGGCCGATAACCCCTCAGCGGGCCATCGTCGACCTGCGCCGCGCGCTCGGCCCGTCCGACATCGTCGTGTCGGACGTGGGCGCGCACAAGGTCTGGGTCGCCCGTCTGTACCAGACGTACGAGCCGAACACGGTCATCATTTCGAACGGTTTCGCGGCGATGGGCATCGCGATCCCCGGCGCGATCGCGGCAAAGCTCGTGCATCCCGAGCGGAAGGTCGTCGCGCTGTGCGGCGACGGCGGGTTTCTCATGAACAGCCAGGAGCTCGAGACGGCGAAGCGCGTCGGGGCGGGGATCTGCGTGGTCGTCTGGCG
>DASTIG010000004.1:0-20208 GCA_035717785.1 Candidatus Limnocylindrales bacterium | reverse complement strand
GATCTTCATCGAGCTCGTCGGTCGCCCGCCCGATGACGACGACCAGACCGCCCTCGATCAGCAGGACGCGGCCTGATGTCCCGCCACGACCCGCTGCTGCCGAACGCGTTCATCGTCGCCCGACGGGAGTACGTCGATCGGGTCCGCAGCAAGCTCTACCGGATCTCGACTGTCGTCCTGATGGCGCTCGCGGTAGGCGTCGCGATCACCCCGATCGGGCTGCGCTACCTCGACCGTTCGACGATCGACCGGATCGCGATCGTGGCCGACGACGACCAGCTGGCGACGGGGACCATCGCGACCGCGAATGGGATCATGAACATCCCACCCCCCGGCGTCGACGCCGAAGACTGGACCCCACCCTTCAAGATCGAGCGAGAGAGCGACCGCGAGACGGCGATCCACGAGCTCGCGACCGGCCGCATCGACGCGATCATCGAGGTCGAGCGGCTGCCGGATGGGCAACTCAACGTCACCTACCGGACGAACGGACCGGCCGACAGCGTCCAGGCCCAGCTGGCCGGGTTCGTGGCGCTGTCCGTCGGCATCATCGATTGGACGAGCTCGCTGCCCAAGGGCTCCGACCTGGGGACGTTTCGGACGCCGAAGTTCGATCAGGAATCCTTGATCGCGCCGACCCAGGACGGGCGTGCGATCGATGCCGTCGTCGTCGCCAGTCGCGGGTTCCTCGGCACCGTGTTCATCATCCTGATGTTCATCACGATCCTGATCTACGGGATGTGGGTTGCCACGGGCGTCGCGACCGAGAAGAGCAGCCGGGTCATGGAGCTGATGATCAGCGCGGCGTCGCCACGCCAGCTGCTGGTCGGCAAGGTCCTCGGCATCGGCGGAGCCGGCCTGACCCAGTACGTCGCGATCGCCGTGCCGGCCGTGCTCGTCCTCGCATTCCAGGACGAGATCGCCCGGGCCGTGCTCGGTGCCGGAGGGGTCGGGCTGCCCACCGGGGGTCTGACGATCGGCCTCCTCGCGGCGTACGGCCTGTTCTTCCTGCTCGGCTTCGTCTTGTTTGCCCTCATCTATGCGGCGGTCGGCTCGTTCGTGAGCCGGCCGGACGACCTTCAGACGCTGTCGCTCCCGCTCAGCCTGATCGCGATGGCGGGCTACCTGTCGGCGCTGGTCGTCCTGCTGGGCGGTGGCGGGCTGATGGGCCGCATCGCTTCATTCGTGCCGCCACTCAGCCCCTTTGCGATGCTCTCGCGGCTGATGGTCAGCGACGTCCAGCCGTGGGAGGTCGCGCTGTCGATCGGGATCCTCGTGGCCACGATCGGCCTCGTGGCGGTGGCCACCGTGCGCATCTACGCCACGGGCGTTCTGCTGTACGGACAGCGTCCCGGGATCCGGGCGTTCATCGCCGCCGCGCGTCGCGCGGGCTGACCGCAGCCGGGGAGGCGCGCGGTCACGCCTCGTCTTCCAGCGGGAGACGGCTGAGCATGGCGAGGACCGGCGCGGTCGCCGAGGTTGGCTCATCCGGCGCATCCGCGAGCTCCGACGCAGGGACAGTGCCGGCGACCGCCGGGATGAAGCGCCACAGCCGACTCCGCAGACCGGGGAGGTAGGGCCCCTGCCGCTGGCGGGCCATCATCCCGGCGAGGCCCTGGGCCACGATCGCATCGAACAGCGCACGTCCCTCCGTCGCGATCGCCGGGACCGCGACGACCTCGTCGCCCGGCCGGAGGATCCGCTTCAGCGCTTCGCGTCGTCGGACGAGCGGTTGACCGAGCAGCGACCGCCCGTCGAGATGCAAGAGGTCGAACGCGAGGAACGCAACAGGCCGACCGGCCTTGCCGTCGAGGCGCCGCTCGAGGGCGGCTGTATCCGCCCGTCCGTGGGCATCGACGACGACAAGTTCGCCGTCGAGGATCGCCGATCGCGCTGCGACGCGGACGGCCGTGCCGGCCAGCTCGGGGAGTGTCGCGGTCCGGTCGATCTCGTCGGCGTCGACGACCCGCACGTCTCCCTCACCCGGCCGGTCGCCCGGTCCGATCGAGATCAGCGCACGGGTCCCACCCCACCACGGCTCGAACAGGTGCTGATCGGAATCGAACGCGTCGGAGAGCGGCCGGGCCAGCATCGGCCGGAGCTCGGGCAGATCGGGCAGCCGATCCGCGGTGGCGTCGAGTGGGAGCGAGAGCTGGTCGGTCATCGTCGAGGTCGATGGTAGACCCGGCCGACCAGCGAGCGGCGCCGCGTGGGCGGGCTGGCCGGCTCAGCCCGCGGTTTGCACGTGGCTCCCGTTGCCCGCCCGCGGCGTGTACGTGGGCCCATCTTGCCCGGCCCATCGAATGCCGCCAGATACTCGCCCCGCGGAGTCTCACGCACACGATTCGGCCTGATCGAGCCGGGTTTCCAGCCGCATCCCCGCGATCCGGTCGTTCCCCACGCACGAAACGGCATCGTCGCCGATGCCAAGCCCGTCCGTTGGCACGGGAGCGCCCGCCCAAGACTCCCACGGCGAGTATCTGGCGAGCATTGGGCGTCGCCGGCGGCGGCAAGGGCTCGCCCGGCGAAAAAATGCGCATTGCGGGCGCGGACCGGTTGGCCGCGCGGCGCGGCCGACGGCACTGGATAGACTTGCCGGATGCCCCGGCCGCCTCGACCCGACGACCTGTACCGGCTGCGGATCGCGACCGAGCCGCGCATCTCCCCGGACAGTCGCTGGGCCGTGGTCACGCTCCAGACCGTGGCGCCCACGTACGACGGCTACCGCCAGTCACTGTGGCTCGTCCCGACTGACCCGGCTGCCGACGGGGAGCCCCGGCAGCTCACGATCGGTGCCCGAAACGACCGCCATCCGCGTTTCTCGCCCGACGGTCGGACGCTGGCGTTCCTGTCCGATCGCCGCCTCCAGGCGGAACAGGAACCGACCCGTCCCAAGGAGTCGAAGGATCGCGAGGACAAGGACCAGGTCCACCTCCTGCCGATCGACGGGCCGGGCGAAGCGCGCCGCCTCACCGACCTGCCGCGCGGCGTCGAGGCGTTCGAGTGGTCCCCGGACGGGCGTCGCCTGGTGGTGGTCTCGACCTCGCATGCCGCGACCTACGACGACGATGCCCGACAGCGAGGCACGAAGCGCAAGCCCAAGCCCGACCAGCCGCCCGACTCCGATTACCGCTTCATCGACCGGCTCAACTACATGCTCAACGGCCCCGGGTTCCAGTACGACCGGATCCGTCACCTGTGGCTGGTCGATGTGGCCACCGGTCAGGCCGGCCGACTGACCGACGGGCCGGTGTCGGACACCGAGCCAGCGTGGTCGCCGGACGGCACCCGTATCGCGTTCGTGTCCGAGCGCCGTCGCGATCACGACCTCGCGTTCCGGCCAGCGATCCACGTCGCCGACGTTACGAGCCGGCGCGTCCACGCCGTGACCGGCGGTCCACGCTCGGTCTTCGGCAGCCCGACGTGGCTGCCCGACGGCAAGACGATCGCGGCACTCGGGTCGAAGCTCGAGGGGCGCGGCGGGAGCCGCAACGACATCTGGCTGTTCCCGGCCGACGGATCCGAGGCGCGGGCGACGGGCGGCACGAACCTGTCCGGTCGCCACGACCTTATGCCGGGCTCGGGGATGGGGAGCGATCTCACACGGAGCGAGGCGGCTCGGCTGTGGCACGCCCCGGACGGCGCCAGCATCCGCTTCACGGCACCGATCGACGGCAGCTACGAGCTCTGGCGCATCGCGACCGCCGACGGGGACCTCCGGCGGATCACGACGGGCCGGCACTACATCTCGTCGTTCGACGCCGTCGCCAGGCGGCGCCAGACGCGTCACGTCTACCTGCGTTCGAGCCCGATCGAGCTGCCCGATGTGTGGCTCCAGGACGGCGACGGCGCGCCGCGACGGCTGACCGCGTTCAACGACGCGGTGCTGGACGAACTCGCGCTCGTCGAGCCGGTCGAGCGTCGTTCGGAGGTCGATGGTCGGTCGATCCAGGGCTGGTTCATCGCACCGGGCGGCAAGCCGAGCCCGCTCGTCACCGAGATCCACGGCGGCCCGCACACGCTCTATGGCTGGTCGCCGTTCTGGGAGTTCCAGATCCTCGCCGCGAACGGGATCGGCGTGTTCTACGCCAACCCTCGCGGTTCCGAGGGCTACGGCCAGGACTTCAACGACGCCAACCACCGCGACTGGGGCCCGGGCCCGATGCGCGACGTGCTGGCCGGGGTCGACGCCCTGGTCGCCGATGGACTCGCCGATCCCGAGCGCCTCGGAGTGACCGGAGGCTCGTATGGCGGCTACCTGACGAACTGGATCGTCGCCCACGACCCGCGGTTCCGGGCGGCGATGACGTGCCGCTGCGTCAGCGACATGTCGATGCTGTTCCTGACCGGCGACATCAGCGGCGGCGACTGGGCCACGCTCGAATTCGACGCGACGCCATGGAGCGATCCGGCCTACTTCCGCGAGATCTCACCGATCTCGTACGCGGAGCGGATCGAGACGCCGATGCTCATCCAGCATTCGGAGCGCGATCTGCGCACGACCGTCGGCCAGGCGGAAGCACTGTTCACGGTCCTACGGTCATACCGGCGCCCAGTGCGACTCCTGCGCGTGCCGGAGGAGACCCACGAGCTGACCCGCTCGGGGACACCGTTCCGGCGTGTCGAGAACCTCGGGATCGTGCTGCACTGGTTCCGGCATTTCCTCGTCGACGGAAAGACCGGGCTGCCGCCGCTACCCAAGGTGCGCGGCGGGCGTTAGGCGGTCCCCCCTGGCGCGCCGGGACGATAGCGGTATCCTCTCGGTCCCATGACCGCCACGAAGCGACCCGAGACGCTCGCCCGCCGGCGCGCCAACGAGCTGATCCGCGCGTGGGATGGGCGCTCGCGCTCGATCGGCGACCCGCTCGGCAGCCTGCTCGGACGGGTCAGCACCGTGGACCAGGTCGGCGTCGAGGCACGTGTCGACGCGCTCAAGCGACGGTCGATCAAGAAGGCGTCGAAGCTGTGGGCGCTCGACCTCGCGATCCGGATGATGGACCTGACCACGCTCGAAGGTAAGGACACGCCCGGCAAGATCCGAGCCCTGTGCGTCAAGGGGATGCACCCCAAGCCCGGCGACCCGACGATCCCGTCTGTCGCGGCGATCTGCGTCTACCCGGCGCTGGTCGCCGAGGCCAAGGACGCGCTCAAGGGGAGCGGCGTGAAGGTCGCCAGTGTCGCGACCGGGTTCCCCAGCGGCCAGACGTTCCGCGACATCAAGCTGGCCGAGACGCGTGCAGCGGTCGAGGCGGGCGCCGACGAGATCGATATGGTCATCGACCGCGGAGCGTTCCTGGCCGGCGACTACGCCGCCGTCTTCGAGGAGATCGTCGAGATCAAGGAGGCCTCGGGTGACGCGCACCTCAAGGTCATCCTGGAGACCGGCGAGCTCGAGACGTACGACAACGTGCGGCGAGCGTCGATCCTCGCGATGGCGGCGGGGGCCGACTTCATCAAGACATCGACCGGCAAGGTCATGCCGGCCGCCACGATGCCGGTGACGCTGGTGATGCTCGAGGCGGTCCGCGACTTCGAGCGGGCGACGGGGCGCCAGGTCGGGATAAAGCCGGCCGGCGGCATCCGGACCGCCAAGGAAGCGATCCAGTACCTCGTGATCCTGTACGAGACGCTTGGCCCGCGCTGGATGAGCCCGGACTGGTTCCGGTTCGGCGCGTCGTCGTTGCTGAACGACGTACTGATGCAGATCGAGTTCCAGCGCACCGGGCGCTACCAGGACCCCGACCACTTCACGATCGACTGATCGCCACCCGGGCGACGCGATGAACCCCGGCATGACGCCGGGGCCATCGACCCGTGAGGCGAGCGGCGTCAGGGCGTCGGCGAGGCCGTCGGGAATGAGGGTGCCGGCGGCAGCGGGGCCGCCACCGGCTGCCAGGACGCGCCGTAGGACTGGCTGAAGACAACCGGCGGGTCGTCGCCATCCGCCGTGAGGACACCGACATGGAACGCATCGTCCGCGATCACCAAGCTCAACAGCCGGGACCCGTCGGGCGACCAGATCGGTGGGAGAACGCATCCGTCGACCAACGGGTCGAGTCGCCGCTCACCGGTGCCGTCCGCGTTCATCACCCAGACGCGCATGGTGCACGGCCGCCCCGCGAAGTATTCGGATGGATCCACGATGCGGTGGAACGCGACGCGCTTGCCGTCCGGCGACCAGGTCGGGTTGGTCGCCCGGTCGGTTGCCAGGACGCGTTGTCCTGAACCGTCGGCCTTGACGACGACGATCTCGCCGCTGATGCCAAACGGTGCGACGGCGACCGCTAGCTCCGTGCCATCAGGAGACCATTGCGGCGGAAACCACTGCTCCATCGGGCTGCCTACGAGATCGGGACCGATCCGACGGGCCTGGAGGCCGCCGGCACCAGCGCCAGCCGATCCAAGCTCGGCCACGTACATGCCGGTCGCGCCGCCACCCTCACTGCCCAGGAAGGCGATCCGCCCGCCGTCGGCCGAGAACCTCGGGAACACACCGTTCATGCCGGGAGCGAGGAGCCTGCCAGCCGGCGCTGACCCGTCGGCCGGGACGACGAACAGGTCGGGTTGGCCGGGGCACGCCTCGTGGGCGGCGAAGACCACGGTCTGCCCATCCGGCGACCACGCGAGGTCGTCTGACTCGGCGCAGTACGGGTCCCGCCCTGTGCTGCTCGTCCACAACGTGGTCCGGTTCCCGCCAGCCGCGTCGATCACCTCGACCGAGTTTTTCGACTCGTGGTATCCGCGGAAGGCGATGCGCGTGCCATCGGGCGACCACACGGGGGCCTGGTCCGCGCCGGAAGCACTGGATGCACTCGTCAGCTGGCGTAGGTCCGTACCATCGGCCCTGACGGTGTAGATGTCGCCCCGCGTCGCTGCACCGTTGTCGGACGCGAACGCGATCACGGCGGCGCCACCTTGGGGGATCGCGGGAGTCGAGGTGAGGAGCCGCGAGCCCATGATCGCGCCGGCGGCGACCAGGGCCACCACGAGGAGCGCGACGAGCAAGAGCCAGGCCGTCCGAAGCGGCGGCGCGGTCGTTGATCCACTGATCTTTTCGGCCATGGGAAGCCACCTTTCGAAGTTGGCCCAGGCCGGTCGCTGCCGAGTGCGCCGCGTCCGCTCGAGTACCTGACCCAGGTAGTGCGGGGCGGGCGGCGTGTACGGGTCGTCGAGCCACACCGAGAGCATGCGGTCGAGGTCGTCGCGATGCGTCATCTGGACTGACCCTCCGACAGCGTCGGGCGAACTCGCGCATCCGAATCGAGTGTGGCGCGCAGCGCCTGGGTGGCCCTGTGGAGGCGCGACTTCGCGGTCCCCAAGGGGATACCCATCGCTGAGGCGGCATCCGGCAGCGGCAAGCCAAGGTAGTAGTGAAGGACGATCACGGTGCGCTGATCCGGATCGAGGTGACGGACGCCACGCTCGATCTGGTCCCGGTCGGCAGAAGCCGTTTGGGAGTCAGGCACCGACAGAGGATGGATCTCGGGAAGCTCGACCTCGACGCTCCTACGCTTGGCGGCCCTGAGCTCATCGCGGCAGGCGTTGAGGAAGAGCCGGTGCAACCAGGCTTCGAAGCGATCGGGATCGCGCAGGGTAGGCAGGTCCCGCCAGCAGCGGACGAGCGTCTCCTGGACGGCGTCCTGCGCACGGTAGGGATCCTTGAGGATGAGTCGAGCCGCTGCGTCCAGCCGACCGATCGTGGCGCCTGCCAGCAGCGCAAAGGCGTCATGATCGCCCTTCCGTGCTCGCTCCACGAGGTCTCGCTCCACGTCGCCCTCGTCATCGCACGGCCGGTCTGGTCGCGTCTGGAGTGTATTGGCGGGATGTGTAGGTGAATCGTTCCCGAATGGGTCGCAGGACGCGGTCACGATCTCGTTGGTCGCAGATCCTGGCGACCTGCGAAAGCCTGACTTCGGCGCACTCGATGACTGAACTTGCTCCAGTTCTGATGGGACAAGAAGAATCTGGGCATCGGCGGCCACAAGCCGGCAACGGACTCGCAATGCGTGCACGGATCCCATTCCGCCCCACACGATCACTGCTTCCGGCGTCCCTTGTGCGAGCGGATGAGCAGAATCGTCTGCTCCCAGCAGAACCGGTGTTCGTAACGCGTGGAGCGCCGCCCAAGGTCTCTGTGGGTGTCCGGGCGTGGGCCGACTCGACCGCTGCCGGGCGCTCAGACCTTAACGTGAACGTCAAGGTTGTGATATCGTTGACGCGATGCCCGCCAAGATCACGACCGCCACGTCGCCCGACGAGACCACGCTCCTCAAGATCCAGGAGGTCGCGGCCGAGACCGGTCTGACGCCCCGCTCCATCCGCTACTACGAAGAGATGGGGCTCCTCGAACCGGCCGGCCGGTCAGAAGGCGCGTACCGGTTGTACGACGCGTCCGACCTCGAGCGGCTGCGCTACATCAAGGAGCTGCGCGACGACGCCGGCTTCTCGCTCGCCCAGATCGGCCAGCTCCTCGAGGACGAGGCCGCTCGCGAGCGCAACCGGGAGCGGTTCCGTGCGACGCAGGATCCCCGCGAGCGTCGGGCGATCCTCGAGGATGCCCGGAGCCGCGTCGAGCGGCAGATCCAGACCCTCGAATCGAAGGCCGAGCGCCTGGGCGCCATGATCGGGGCCGCCCGCGCCCGCCGCGCGCACCTTGACGGACACCTCGCCGAGCTCGACGGCGGGCCCGCACCGCATCCCGACCGGAACGCGCGAGCGTGACCGACATCTCGGGGCTGCGCCCGCGCCGGCTGGCGCGAGCCAACGCCGCGTCGGCCTTCTGGCACCGCAACTATCGGCTGTTCTTCGTCGGCCAGGCAATTTCGCTCATCGGGACCTGGGTCCAGCAGGTCGCCCAGGGCTGGCTCGTCCTGACCCTGACCGGCGATCCGTTCTGGCTCGGGGTGGTCGCCGGGGCGCAGTTCCTGCCGGTGATGGTGCTCGGGCTGTTTGCCGGCGTGCTGGCCGATGTCCTGCCCAAACGCCAGACGCTGCTCGCCGTGCAGGTCGTGATGATGGTGCTCGCGATCGTCCTGACCGTGCTGACTCTGACCGGCGTCGTCGAGGTCTGGATGATCATCGTCCTCGCCCTGCTCCTCGGCTGCGCGAACGCGGTGGACATGCCTGTCCGCCAGGCGTTCGCGATCGAGATGGTCGGCGTACGCGATGTCGGCAACGCTGTGGCCATCAACTCGGCGATGTTCAACGGTGCCCGGGTGATCGGTCCGGCGGTCGCCGGTCTGACGATCGGGGCTTTCGGCATGGCCACGGCTTTCGCGCTCAACGCCCTGAGTTTCCTGGCGGTCATCGTCTCGCTGTCGGTGATGCGTGACCATGAGCTCCATCGACCCAGGCTCATCCCCCGCCCGCGGTCGGTCGGCGCGGTGATGGAGAACCTGGCCGAGGGCCTCCAGTTCGTGCGGAAGACCCCGATCGTGCTGATGGCGGTGACCACGGTCGGGTTGACCGCCACCTTCGGCATGAACTTCCAGGTCGTGATCCCGCCGCTCGCCCAGGACGCGCTCGGCAGCGACGCCACGGGGTTCGGCTTCCTGATGGCGGCCTCGGGGCTGGGTGCGTTGACGGCAGCGATCGGGCTCGTGCTGTCCGGGAAACCGCGGCCCATCCGCATCGCGCTCGGCGCGATCGTCCTCGGGGTCGCATCGTTGCTGCTCGCCACCTCGACGTCGTACCCGCTCTCACTGCTATTGATGGTGCCGGTCGGCGCCGGCGGCATCGTGATGGCGGCCACGGCCAACGCGACGATCCAGCTCGCCGTCCCGGACGGTCTGCGCGGGCGGGTGATGAGCGTCTACACCACGGTCTTCTCGGCTTCGATGCCGATCGGCGGGCTGCTCATGGGTATCCTCGCGTCGTCGATCGGCATCCTCGAGGCGATCGCCATCGGTGGCGCCCTGTCGCTGCTGACCGGCGTGGTCGCGCTCGTCTGGTGGCGGCGGCTCCGGCGTTCCTCGACGGCGGGTGGCGAGGAGGCGCGGGCCGAGGTGCCCTCGACAGCCGAGGCCCTGGCATCCGCGCCGGCGCTCGCTCAGTCGACCGAGCCGAGCACCAGCGCAGCATTCAACCCGCCGAACCCGAACGAGGTGCTCAGCACTCGCCGATAGGAGCCCGGCCGGCCGGCCCGCAGCAAGCCCGGCAAGAGGCCGTCCAGCTCGGGCTCCGGCGCGACGAGGTTCACCGTCGCGGGCGCCCAGCCGTCACGGACGGCGAGCGCGCAGATCGCCGCTTCGATCGCCCCTGACGCTCCCAGCGGGTGGCCGTACAACGCCTTCGTGCCGCTGACGGGGACGGTCGCGGCGCGCTCGCCGAGCGCGGTCGTGATGGCCCGCGCCTCGGCTACGTCCCCGATCGGTGTCGATGAGGCGTGGGCGTTGACGTAGTCGATCTCGCCGGGCTCGACGCCCGCGTCGTCGAGCGCGATCGTGGCGGCACGCGCGGCTTCGCGACCATCGGCCCGTGGCTGGACCATGTGATACGCGTCGGACGTCGCCCCGTAGCCGAGCACCTCCGCGTACGGTGTGGCGCCACGACGCTCGGCCGCCTCGGCCTCCTCGAGCACAAGCAGCGCCGCGCCCTCGCCCATCACGAAGCCATCCCGTCCCGCATCGAACGGGCGCGCGGCGTGACCCGGGTCGTCGTTGTAGCCGGCAGACAGCGCCCGGATGATGTCGAACGCCCCGAACGCCAGCGGCGAGAGCGGGACCTCGGAGCCACCGGCGATCGCGGCATCGACCCGCCCCTCGCGCAGGTCGCCGAGCGCCTCGCCCAGGGCGACACCGCCCGACGCGCACGAGTTCGCCGTCGACAGGATCGGGCCGCGGACATCGAGGGCGATGCCGAGGTTGGCCGGCGCGGCGCCACCGAACACCGCGAGCGCCAGCGTCGGGGCGACCTGCCGGATGCCCTTCTCCATGTAGCGCTCGTGCTGTTCCTCGGCGAACGCGATGCCACCCAGCGCAGAGCCGAGGTAGATGCCGATGCGATCTGGATCGGGTGCGCCGGCATCTCCAGGTCGCAGACCGGCGTCGTCCAGCGCGAGCCGGCCCGTCACCATCCCGAACTGGCTGAATCGGTCGAGCTGGCGGGCCGTCTTGGCCGGCATCCAGTGGAGCGGGTCGAAATCGTCGACCTGGGCGGCGACCTGGCTGCGGAACGGCGACGGGTCGAAGCGATCGATCCGCTTGACCGGCGACTGAGCCCGCCGGAGCCCGGCGCGGAAGGCGTCGACGCCGGTGCCGATCGGCGTCACGACGCCGATGCCGGTGATCCAGATCCGGCGGCGAGCCCTCATGCTGTTCATTTCGTCATCGCATGCGGTCCGGACCGTTCGGCGTCCGCAACCGCCTCGGCGAGGGCCTTGAACGTGCCCAGCGTGCGTCCGGCGATGGGTCGGGTGAAGGCCCGGTCGACGAACCTCGCGAAGCCCGGCAGGCGCGGCGAGAAGTCGTGCTCGATCGTCACGCGACAACCTGCGCTGTTGCCCCCACGACTCGGCTCGATGCGCCACCTGACGTTCATCCCCCTCGTCGCACCCGCCACATGGACGAAGAAGAGTCTGAGCGTGTCCGGCTCGTTCGACGCTCGGGATCGCCAGGTCACCGGGAGCCCGAGACCGAGCACGGGGAGGAGCGGCCGCCTGGCGACGAAGTCGGCCACCACGCTGCCGTCGGGTCGTCGGGCGACGACGTGGGACCGGACGTAGTGGGGCAGCAGCGTCGCCCAGCGCTCCACGTCCCGGGCGAGCGCGAAGACCAGGGGCGCCGGCGCGTCGATGTCGATGGCGATGTCGCTATGCATCGACTGTCGCCAGCCTCTCGACCGCATGACGGGCGAGCTCGCCCAGGCGGAGCCGCTTTGCCTCCGAGGGTTCTACCCAACGGCACGTGTCGGTCGAGCCGTCGGGCTCGTCGCGCAGCGCGCCGGCCACGACTCTGACCGCATAGACGATGCGGATCGCGTGCATCCGCTCGCCGCCGTCCGCGCTCGTGAACAGCCGGTCGTCGACATCGAGAAGCCGGTCGATCTCGCCGGTGAACCCGGTCTCCTCCTCGAGCTCGCGGAGTGCGGCCTGCGCGGGCGCCTCCCCGAAGTCGAGCCCCCCACCCGGCAGCGTCCAGATGTCGCCCACGCCGATCGACGGGTTGATGTGGCAGAGCAGGACCCGGCCCTGATCGTCGCGGACGACCGCATAGGCGGCGACGCGAACCCGGTCCTCGCTCATGGCGCGAGCAGCGCAGCGAGGAACCGCGGATCGAGGCCGCGGGAGGCCGGGACGAGATCGCCCATCACGAGACCCATCGTCGCACGGAGATCCGGCCGATCGGCGAGGCGCCGTGCGGCGTACTCGAACAGACGGGGCCTCGCGAGGAACGACTGGACGAGCAACGAGACGGCGTCCTTCGAGGCGAAGCGACGGCGCATCGCGCGGTCGTATGCGGCGGCGGCCGTCGCCCGGTCGGTGCGGCCGTCCGTGCGGCCCAAGGCGGCCTGGATGGCCGTGGTGGCGAGCTCGGTCGAGACGAGTGCGCGGTGGAGGCCCTCTCCCGTGAAAGGGTCGAGGAAACCGGCCGCGTCACCCACCAGGAACCAGCCGGGGCCGGCGCGCCGTGCCACGCGGCCGCCCAGCGGGACCGCGCCCGCGATCCGCTCGCACGGAATCGCCTCCGTCCACGCGATCGGGTCGTCTGCGGTCGTCGGAACCATCGCGAGCGCCCGGCGGGTCGTGACGGCCGCCCCGTCCCGCGCCAGCCCAGCGCGCCATGACGGCCCGAGCACGATGCCGATGTTGAGCCGCCCGGCCGGCACGGGCGCCAGCCCGACATATCCATCCCGGATCACCGCAAGTCGCGCATCTGGTGCGGCGTCGGGGGCATCCGCCGCCGGCCGCGGGTCGACGACGTGCCACGTCAACCCGATCCGGGGTGGCAACCGCGCCGACCGAGCTACGCCAGCCGCGCGAGCGACGACCGAGCCCGAGCCGTCCGCGCCGACGACGATCCGGGCACGGATCGATTCCTCGCGCACGCCCAGCGTCACGACACCGTTCGGGTCGAGCTTGACGGCACTGACCCGCGCCCCTCTACGGATCGCCACGCCGCGATCTCGCGCGAGCGCCTCGAGCTCCGGGTCGAGCCGCGACCGATCCAACCCGACCGCGGATGGCCCTCCGCGGTCCGCACCATACGTCAACCGCGCCACGGCACCGCCCGGGGTCTCGAGGCGCATCGCCGGGATCGGTCGCGCGATAGCGTCCAGCACCTCGTGCTCCAATCCGGCCCGCTCCAGCGCCCGCATGGCGGCGGGCGACGTGAACACGCCACCGGCCCGCCACTGCCAGGCCGGCGCCCGCTCCAGGACCAGCACCTCGATCCCGCGGCTCGCCAGCGCGGCCGCCAGGGTGGTCCCGGCCGGTCCGGCGCCGACGATCGCCACATCGACGACCTGGCTCATGACCGGCCGTTCCGACGCGCGGCAAGGGCCACGCGATGACCCGCGAACCCGTCGAAGCGGCGTTCGACACGAAGACCCGCTGTCGCGAGGAGGGCCGTGAGCTCGCTGACCGTGTACGCACGCCTGACCGACAGCGGCGCATCGCTGCGCGTGAACCGGTTCCGCAGCACGCGGGTCAACAGCCAGGCCCCGAGCAGAAAGCGTCGGCCGCGGACGAGGTCGTTGAGCACGACTCCCACCCGAGCGACACGGGCCATCTCAGACAGCAGCGCCCTGGCGGCCTCGGGCTCGAGATGGTGGACGAGCAATGACGCATGGACGATGTCGAAGGCGTCGTCGGGGTAGGGGAGGGCGAGGCCATCGCCGACGTGGAGTGCCAGCTCCCCGGTCCCCGTCACGCGCGGGTCGGCGACCGCCGCTGCGGCGAGGACCTCCGGCCGGTTGTCGATGCCGGTCACGCGGACGAGCCGGCCTTCGGCCCGACCGCGTTCGATGAGCGCCAGCGGGATATCGGCCCCGCCGGTGCCGACGTCCAGGACGGCCAGGGGGGCCGAGCCCGGTGCCAGCGCGTCGACGGCGGATGTCGTCAGGCGGATGCCGCCCAGCCGTCGATTGAACCGGGCCAGATCGCGCAGGTTCCCGACGAGGGCCCGCCGATCATCGAGCGGGCCGTCGAGCAACTCCACCGCCCCCGAAAGTCGGTTCATCACGTCGCAGACTACGATGCGCGGCGTGATCGTCGTCATCGGCGAGGCCCTGATCGACCTGCTGGTGCGCCCGGACGGCCGCATCGAGGCGACCGCCGGCGGGGGACCATTCAACACCGCCCGCACGATCGCCCGGCTCGGGCAGCAGGTCGCATTCGCCGGCCGCCTGTCGACCGATGCGTTCGGGCGTCGGCTACGCGATCGGCTCGTGAACGACGGGGTCGATCTCGAGCTCATCGTCGAGGCCGACGACCCGACGACCCTCGCCGTCGTCGAATCGGATGTCACGGGCGACGTGAGCTACCGGTTCTACCTCATCGGCACCTCGGCCCCGGGTCTCGGCATGGATGCGGTCGAGGCGATCGTGCGCCCAGCGGTGCTCCACATCGGGACACTCGGACTCGTGCTGGAGCCGATCGGGTCGACGGTCGAGGCGGTCGTCGGCCGGATGCCTCCGAAGACCCTCGTGATGGCCGACCTGAACGCGCGACCCTCGGCGACGCGGGACCGCGCCGCGTGGGTCGCGCGTATCGAACGCCTCCTTGGTCGCGTGGACGTGCTGAAAGCCAGCGTCGACGACCTGCGCTTCTTCCGGCCGGGCGAGGAGCCCATCGACATTGCCGCCGGGATCGTCGAGGAGGGACCGAGCGTCGTGCTCCTGACCGACGGCCCGCAGCCGGTCCGGATCATGACCGCCCGCGGGTCGCAGACCGTCGAACCGCCGCGGGTCGAGGTCGTGGACACCGTCGGCGCCGGCGATGCGTTCGCTGGCGGCTTCCTGGCTGCGTGGATGGCCGCTGGTCGGGGCCGGCCTGACCTCGCCGACCGCGACGCGATCGTCGACGCGACGTCGTTCGCCGTCCGTGTGGCGAGCATCACGTGCACCCGCCCAGGCGCCGATCCACCGACCGCATCGGAGATGAGCACCTAGGCCGTTCGGGTGGGTGCAGACGACGGTGACGGCCCTGTAGCCTGACGACGATGTCCCATCGCATCCGACTCCTGCTGATCACTGCGTCCGTCGCGGTGCTGACCCTGGCCGGCGCCGGGACGGCCGCTGCCGGCATGCCCAGCTACCCGCACCAAAGCGCAGGCAACCGAGGCGCCGACGTCCGCGCGATCCAGGGCTTCCTCCGCCATCACGGCACGACCGACCTGCGTATCACGGGCATCTACGACCTGCCGACGGTCGCGGCGGTCCGGGCGTTCCAGACCGCGCAGGGCATGCCAGTCACCGGTATGGTCAACGGCCCGACCTGGGCACGTTTCCTGGTGTGGCTCCGGCCCGGGGACTCGGGCGAGGCGGTCGCCGTGCTCCAGCGCCAGCTCAACGAGAAGCGACGGACCACGCTCATCGTCGACGGTGTCTTCCGCGACGCGACCGCGACCGCGGTGCGCTCGTTCCAGCGCCACGCGGGCCTGCCGGTCAGCGGGGTCGTCGAAGGCACGACATGGCGCTACCTGATCAGCCATTTCGAGCGGCCGTCGTTCGGGCGGTGGCTGTGCGACTACCAGGTCGGTAACGGACTCGCCGACTGGGGCACGGGCGCAGCGATCGGCCAGATCGAGGCGGCGGCGGTCCCCGTCGTGCTGGCGGGCCACGGCCGGGTCGCGATCGGCGACATCGGCTTCGAGCACGGCGGCGACATCCCCGGTCACGAAAGCCACGACCGCGGCCTCGATGTCGACGTGCGGCCGATGCGGCGCGACGCGAACCAGTGCCGCTGGGGCGTCAACTATCGGTCGGCGGTCTACGACCGCGCCGCGACCCGCGCCCTCATCCGAGCGATCCGTGCTGCCGCCCCCGGCCACATCAAGCTCATCTACTTCAACGACCCCGTCCTCATCCGCGAGGGGTTATCGCGCTGGCATACCGGCCACGACGACCACGTCCACATCCGCTACTGCGAGCGGGTGTACCCCGTGGCGGCCTACGACTGCTGACGGGGGCGTCCCGCAGGCGGTGACATAATGCCGAGCATGGCCGAGCGCAGCAGCACGAGCGTGGTTCCCGCTCCCGACCAGCGCCCGAACAGCTGGGGCTTCGGGGACGGCCAGGCGATCCCATGGGACTACGCGCCGGCCCCCGAGGCGCGCGACATCGTCACGCTCAAGGAGCGCTACGGCCTGTTCATCAACGGGCGGTCCGTCCCGGCCGCCGGCGGTGACACGTTCGTCTCGATCGACCCGTCGACCGAGCAACCGCTGGCCGAGGTCGCGCGCGCCAGCGCGGTCGATGTCGACAAGGCCGTCCGCGCCGCCCGCCGCGCCCAGCGCCGGTCCTGGGGCCAGCTGTCGGGCCGGGAGCGCGCCAAGTACCTGTTCCGCATCTCGCGGATCCTCCAGGAGCGCTCGCGCGAGTTCGCCGTCCTCGAATCGATGGACTCGGGCAAGCCGATCAAGGAGAGCCGCGACGTCGACGTGCCGTTGGCCGCCAACCATTTCTGGTACTACGCGGGCTGGGCGGACAAGCTCGACTACGCGTTCCCCGGCCGCATGGCGAAGCCGCTCGGTGTGGCCGCACAGATCATCCCGTGGAACTTCCCGCTGCTGATGCTCGCCTGGAAGATCGCGCCGGCCCTGGCCGCCGGCAACACGGTCGTCCTCAAGCCCGCGTCCACGACGCCCCTCTCGGCGATGCTGTTCGCCGACGTCTGTCTCCAGGCCGACCTGCCGCCGGGCACCGTCAACATCATCACGGGACCGGGCGAGATCGGGATGCACCTGGCCACGCACACCGACGTCGACAAGGTCGCATTCACCGGCTCGACCGAGATCGGCAAGAAGATCGGCCGCGGCGTGGCGGGCTCAGACAAGGCGCTGACGCTCGAGCTCGGCGGTAAGGCCGCCAACATCGTGTTCGACGACGCCCCGCTCGACCAGGCGGTCGAAGGCATCGTGAATGGCATCTACTTCAACCAGGGCGAGGTGTGCTGCGCCGGGTCGCGGCTGCTCGTCCAGGAATCGATCGCAGACACGCTGGTCGACAAGCTCAAGGACCGGCTGTCGACGATCCGCGTGGGCGACCCGCTCGACAAGAACACCGACGTCGGCGCGATCAACTCGAAGGCCCAGCTCGAGAAGATCACCGAGCTCGTCGCGTCCGGCGTGGCAGAGGGCGCCGACCTCTACCAGCCAGCATGCGACCTGCCCGAGCGCGGCTACTTCTTCCGCCCGACGCTGTTCACGAACGTCGCCCAGAGCCACCGCATCGCCCGCGAGGAGATCTTCGGGCCGGTCCTCTCGGTTCTGACGTTCCGGACGCCCGAGGAGGCCGTCGAGAAGGCGAACAACACGCCGTACGGCCTGTCTGCCGGCGTCTGGACGGACAAGGGCTCGCGCATCCTCGAGATGGTGTCGCGGATGCAGGCGGGCGTCGTGTGGGCCAACACGTTCAACAAGTTCGACCCGACCTCGCCGTTCGGCGGCTACAAGGAATCGGGTTTCGGGCGCGAAGGCGGCATGCACGGGCTGCACGCTTACGTGCGGCTGGAGGACCGCTGATGGCCACCGGCCGCAACGGCGCCTCGGGCAACGGGACGTCGCGCAATGGCGCGTCCGCCAACGGTGCCGGCCCTCGGATCGGCGTGCGCAAGACGTACAAGGTGTACATCGGCGGTGCGTTCCCACGCAGCGAGAGCGGTCGCTCGTACCTCGTGTCGGCGGCCGACGGGACGCCGCTCGCGAATGCCGTCCGTTCGTCCCGCAAGGATGTGCGCGACGCGGTCCGGGCGGCCCGCACCGCGTTCCCCGGCTGGGCCAAGAAGACCGCGATGAACCGCGGCCAGGTCCTGTATCGCGTCGCCGAGCTCATGGAGGGCCGGCGCGACCAGTTCGTCGCCGAGGTCGCCGCCGCCGAGGGCCTGCGCGACGCCCGGGCCACCGAGGCCGTGGATCGTGCGATCGACCGCTGGGTCTGGTATGCCGGCTGGGCCGACAAGATCACGCAGATCCTGGGATCGGCCAACCCGGTCGCGGCGCCGTACTTCAACTTCACGATCCCGGAGCCGACGGGCGTCGTCGGTGTCGTCGCACCGGAGACATCGTCCCTGCTCGGGCTCGTGAGCCGTCTCGCGCCGCCGCTCGTCTCGGGGAATGCCGTCGTGCTGCTGACGTCCGAAGCCCGCCCGTTGCCGGCCATCACGCTCAGCGAGGTGCTCGCCACGTCGGACGTGCCGGGTGGTGTCGTGAATATCCTGACCGGCCGCCGGAAGGAGCTCGTGCCGGTCCTGGCGGGCCATGTCGATGTCGACGCGCTCGATACGTGGGGCGTGCCGGACGATATGCGACTCGAGACCGAGCAGCTCGCCGCCGACGACATCAAGCGCCTGTCGCGACGTCACTCGACCGTGAACGAGGCGCGTTTCGACTGGCTGGACGATAGAGCCGCCGAACGCCCCGAATGGATCGCCGCCTTCCTCGAGATGAAGACGGTCTGGCACCCGATCGGCGTCTGAGCCCGATGGCCGTCCGTCCAGACCCCGAGGTCGGCTACCGCCGTGCCGGCGACCACCTGCGTGGTGGTCGGCTCGTGGAGCGCCGCGTGTTCGTCCAGGCTTCACCGCGCGTCGTGTGGGCCTCGCTCCACGACCCGTCGGCATCGACGACGCTGTTCCCGGAGCTCCGGCTCGGACCCGCGGCGCCATCGTGGCCAGCGGCGGCGGCGACACGCACGGCGCGGACGCGACTGGGACTCCTCCGTGAGGTTGCACGTGTCGAGAGCCTCGAGGCTCGACCCGAATCGATCTTCCGGCTGCGCGTCACCGGCTCCGGCTTCGAGAGCGAGTGGTCGTGGCGGCTGGAGCCGATCGCCGGTGGGACGCGCGTGATCCACGGCGCGACATTCGAGCCGATCGACCGCTGGACCGACATCCTCGTCCGCCTCGGGCGACGCTCGCTGGAGACGCGCGTGGAGACGCACCTGCGGGCGCTGAAGGAGCGGGCGGAACGGGCCGAGCACTCACCGCCGGCCGCGTGACGCGAGGTCTGTGACGACGCGGGATCCGGACGAGGTTCCTTTCGCGGGTCTGCGGCGCAACGCCGTGGCCCTCGCGGCGGGCATCGTCATCGTGGTCGCCCTGTTCGTCGTCGTCCCGGATATCGCGCCGCGTCCGTCGGGTCTTCCGCCGGTCCAGCTCGTCCACGGCCGCATCGTCGAGCTCATCCCGACCACGGATCCAGGCACCCCGGACGTCCGGATCGAGGTCCTCGACGGCATCGCGGGCGGACCGCAACGCGGCGAGATCGTCGAAGGCTTCCTGCAGGGGCCGAACGGCCTCGAAGCGCGCCCCGAGTTCGAGGTCGACGACGAGGTCATCGTGAACATCTCGACCGACCCGGACGCGGGCTTCGTCGCCGTCAACGACCGCTATCGCGTGCCCACGCTCGCCATGCTGCTCGTGCTGTTCGCGCTCGCGGTGACCCTCGTCGGCGGCTGGCGCGGCGTGCGCTCGCTGATCGCGCTCGCACTCACGCTCGCGGTCATCGTCAAGGTCGTCGTGCCGCTCATCCTCGCCGGGTGGGATCCCGCCTGGGTCGCGATCCTGGCGGCGACCGGCGTGACGATCGCGACGTTCCTGCTGACCGAAGGCGCGCGACGGCAGACCGTCGCCGCGGTGCTCGGGACGGCGATCTCGCTGACGCTCGTCGCGGTGCTCGCTTCGCTGTTCGACACGCTGTCCCGGTTCACGCCGTTGCGGGGGTCGGAGTCGGCCGGCTTCCTCGTATCGATGGGCGGCACCCAGCTCGACCTCGGGGGCCTCGTGCTGGCGGCCGTCATCTTCGGGGCCCTGGGCGTGCTCGACGACGTGACGGTGACCCAGGCGGCGACCGTGCAGGAGCTCTACGAGTCGGATCCGCGGGCAGGACGCCTGGACCTCGCGGGGCGTGCGATGAACGTGGGTCGGTCGCATATCGCAGCGACCGTCAACACGCTGGTTCTCGCATACGTCGGGGCCTCCCTGCCGCTCATCGTCCTGTTCGCCGCGGGTCGCCAGGATCCGCTCCTGATCGTATCCGGCGAGATCGTCGC
>DASTIG010000003.1:0-2701 GCA_035717785.1 Candidatus Limnocylindrales bacterium | reverse complement strand
AGCGAACAGCAACCCCGCGGCGAGGACAATGTGCGGCACGCGAGCCATGAACCCCTCCGGCGTCACGCAAACGCGCTGACGATACGCCTTCGAACGGATTCGCTCCGCAGAGTCCCGTGACGCCGCCCTATGCTCTGCACGCACGGCCCTCGCGCCGGCACCGTGAGGAGGGTCTCTTCGCATGGACCAGCGCCCGCCCGGGGGGAACGAACCGCAACCGGACGCGCCTGAGCCGATCGAACCGCCGAGGCCCGCCGAGCCCGCGCCGATGCCGTGGGAGCGGCCACAGGCCGCTCCGGCTGAGCAGCCGCGCTCGACCATCATCAGCGCCGAGCCGGTTCTGACCGATCAACCGGCCGCCGGCGGGCCCGAGGTGGCCTGGTCGCCACCGCCACCGCCGACGACCGTGCCCGGTGCGGAGGGCCTTGTCTTCGCCGGTGTCGGCCCACGGTTAGTGGCCTGGTTCATCGACGGCATCGTGCTCGCGGTGCCGGTCCTGCTTCTCGCGAGCGCACTCGTCGCCGTTTTCGACCTCGATCTGCGCGACGACGGGGCGTTGGTCGGCCTCCTCTACGCGATCCTGCTCGTCGTTCTCGAATCGCTGTACTTCATCTACTTCTGGACCAGCGCCCGGCGAGCGACGCCCGGGATGCGCGCCTTCGGATTGCAGATCGGCACGGCGCCGGACGGGTCGACGCTCACGGTCCAACAGGCGGTCATCCGAATTCTCGCGCTCGCCTACCCGATCGGGATCCTGGCGTACGTTCCCGGGCTGTCGGGTCTTGCCTCCCTGTTGTTCCTCTGGTACGTCGTCCTGCTGGTCAGCACGGCGATCAGCCCAACCAAGCAAGGGATCCACGATCGAGTCGCCCGCTCGGCGATCGTTCAGCCGGCCGACCGACCCTCAAACACGGTCGCGATGGCGTGTCTCGTGATCGTGGTGGGCCTCGTCGTGATCTCGCTCGTCAGCATCGTGGCCCTGATCTTCCTCGGCGGCCAGATCGAGGGAATCCTGGAAGAGGTCGGGCGATCGATCTGATGGAGTCACGTCCGCCTGAAGGCGACGAGCCGGAGCACCCGGAACCACCTGCCGATTTGCCCCCCGTTCCTCCGGAGCTCGCCACCGAACCGCCGGATGCACCGAAGCCGTGGGAACGCGTCGCCGCTCAGGAGCCTGTTCCCGAGGGCGAGCCGGACGAGTCCACGCCGGTCGTCTCCTGGGTTGCTCCCGGCCTGCCGCGCAAGCGTCTCGTGCCCGGCGCTCGGGGCCTGATCTACGCGGGCGTGATCCCGCGGACCATCGCCTGGTTCCTCGACTCTTTCCTGATCGGACTGACGTCGGTCGTGGTCCTGGGCGTCCTCATCGCGGTCATCGTCGGGAGCCCGCAACGGGGCGATGCAGCCCTGAGCGTGATCGCCTGGATCGGCATCGCCGTGATCGCGACCGTCTACTTCATCGGGTTCTGGACGGGGTCGCGGCGAGCCACGCCCGGGATGCGGCTCCTCAAGCTGCAGATCGGGTTCGTCGCCACCGGCGAGCCGCTATCCGTGCGCCAGGCTGTGCTCCGCGTGGCGGCCCTTGGGATCCCGTTTTGGCCACTCATCGCCATCCCCCAGATCGGCGTCATCAGCGGGACGGTCCTGCTGGTCTGGCCCGTCATCCTGCTGGTGTCGACCGCCGTCAATGCCCGGCGGCGCGGCCTCCACGACCGTGCAGCGTGGAGCGCGGTCGTCACGCCCGCCGGAGTTCCTCGAACGGCATAGGCGACCGACTAATCCGAAACCGCGGATCCTGCGTATCCCCCAGTGACCGGGCGTCGTCCGGCCTTTGTTCGCAACCTCCTGGGGGTGCGGGACCTCGCGGTAATCCCTCTACCGCGAGGTCCCGGCCGTTTCGGGCCATCGGTACACTCCCCGGGTGACGACGGGCGAACGCGCGACCGGCACGCCGAGCGAGGCGCAGCTGACCGGTCTCGGGGACATGGATGCGGCCGAATTCCGTGCCACCGCCCATGCCGCGGTCGACCTGATGGCCGATTACCTGGAATCGGTCGGGTCGCGGCCCGTGCTGCCGGCGATCGAGCCCGGAAGCCTCGGCGGTCTCTTCCCATCGGGCGCCCCGGAAGAACCCGAACCGCTCCAGGCGATCCTCGCCGACTACGAGCGCTTGATCGAGCCTTACGCGACGCACTGGCAGCACCCGGGCTTCATGGCCTACTTCGCGTCGTCCGCATCGAGCGCCGGGATCATCGGCGAGATGCTGGTTGCGGCGCTCAACCAGAACCCGATGTTGTGGCGCACCTCGCCGATCGGGACCGAGCTGGAAGAGGTCGTCGTCGACTGGCTGCGCCAAGGGCTCGGCCTCCCGGACGGCTTCGACGGCCTCCTCACCGACACCGCCTCCACCTCGACCCTGATCGCCATCGCCGCCGCGCGGGAGGCGGCCGGGACCGACGCCGCGGGCGCCGGCCTTGCCGCACGGGACGACCTCCCGGCGCTCCGCGTCTACGCCTCGGCGGAGGCACACAGCTCGGTCGAGAAGGCGTGCATGACGCTCGGACTCGGGCGCGCGTCGCTTGTGCGCGTCCCGGTGAACGACCGCTTCGAGCTCGTGGCCGGGGACCTTGACGCCGCGATCGCCGAGGACCGCGCCGCGGGCCGCCTCCCCGTCGCGATCGTGGCCACGCTCGGAACGACATCG
>DASTIG010000002.1:0-10108 GCA_035717785.1 Candidatus Limnocylindrales bacterium | reverse complement strand
GTCGAGGTGGCTGACGCCCGGTCCGCGTCGGCGATCAAGGAGGGACTGCGCCGGCACGGCGTCCTGATCGGCACGTGCGGCCGCGACGGAAACGTGCTCAAGATCCGCCCTCCGCTGGCCTTCACGACGGCCGAGGTGCCGGTCTTCACGTCCGCCCTCGAGGCGACCCTCGCCGAGCTCGGCGCCACTCGCGAACGCGAGCGGGCCTAGCCGGCCTCCCTGCCCACGACCACGACCTCACGCGGGAAACGCGTGAGGCGCTCGAGTCGCGCGGCGACGGTGTCGATCTCGACCAGATCCTCGATGCGGACGCCGGTCTCGCCGTCGAGATAGACGCCCGGCTCGACCGAGAACACCGTCGGGCTCGGGAGCGGTGTCTCAGGCGCACGCATGCCCAGCGAAGGCGACTCGTGCGTCGCGAGCCCGATGCCGTGGCCAAGGGTGTGGCCGAAATGGTCGGCGTGGCCGGCGGCTCCGATGACGTCGCGGGCCACCTTGTCCACAGCCCGACCCGAGGGCAACTCCCCTGCTCCGGTCCCGACCCGCTCGACGGCCTCCCGGAGCGCTGCGATCGCCTCGGCCTGTGCCCGGGCGACGAGCTCGTACACGTCGAGATCGCGCGCGACAGGCTCACCCACGAACAGCGTCCGCGTCATGTCGCTCCGGTAGCCGGCGACCTGCGCCCCGAAGTCGAACAGCAGGACCGCCCCATCGCGCACGGGTCGGTCACCCGGGGCGCCGTGCGGCAGCGCAGCCTCCGGACCGGACAGACAGGCCACGTCGAAGGCAAGCGCCTCGGCGCCACCGGTACGGATCAGCCATTCCAGGCGAAGCGCGAGGGCGGCCTCGGTCGCGCCCGTCACGATCTCGGGGAGCAGCGTCGCCAGGGCACGGTCGGCGACCGCGCAGGCAGCCGCGATCCGCTCGATCTCGGACGGCTCCTTCGTCGCCCGGTCGCCTTCGACCCACCCCTCGACCGGGACGAGTTCGACGTTCGGGGCGGCCGCCGCGAGCCGGCCCCACACGGCGTGCGGGACGAACCCGGCCTCGACCCCGACCCGCCGCGCCCCGATCGATCCAACGAGGTCCGACCAGTGCGACGGCAGGTCGCCATAGACGGCCTCGAGCCGGGACTCCGGCGCCTGGCGGCGTGCCTGGATGGTGTATCGCGAATCGGCGAAGACCACGACTTCGTCGCCGCCGACCAGGAACTGGCCCGAGCTTCCGGCGGCCCTTTCCTCGCCCTCCGCCAGCGTGAAGCCCGTCAGGTAGCGCATGTGCTCGCGGCGGACGCCGTAGTAGGCGTCGATACCGGCGTCCGCGAACCGCTCGCGCAGACGGGCGAGGCGGGCCGGTCTGGCAGCTCGGTCGGCGTCCTCCCATCGGGCGATGTCGGCAGCGCTTGGGACGGTCCCGAAGTCGGCCGGCGACGGCCAGCCGGCGCGGGCGATCGTCACTGGATGTAGCCGTACTTCTTCCTGTTCGCCTCGTGTTCCTTGGCGTTCTTGGCGAAGGCATGCTGCTTGGTGTCGGGGATGGCCAGGAAGTAGATGTACTTGTCGGCCGTGTCGGGGTGCAGCGCCCCGTCGACCGAGGCGACCGTCGGGGTCACGATCGGTCCCGGGATGAGACCCTGCTGGGTGTACGTCTGGTAGCCGATCAACTCCTCGGGCAGCGGCACGTCTCGAAGAGCGACACCCTCGGGCACCGTCCAGAAGCGGTAGTCCTGCCACTTCTCGAAGTCGAGCGCGGCCAGCTGGACCGTGTCGTTGGCATAGATGACCGTGGGATCGGCATTGAGGATCTTGTTCTTGATGCCCGGGATCCCGTCCAGTCGGTTCTGGTACACGCCGGCGATGAGCGGCCGCTCCTCGTCGACCGCGGCCTCGCGCTCGACGATCGATGCGAGGCTCAGCACCTGGTAGAACGACATCCCGCGCTCGGCCGGGACCTTCATCTTGTCGTCGCCGATCGCTTCATGGAACCCGTCGAGCATCTTGCGAATCAGCTCCTCGGGCGTCGTGTCGGGCAACACCCGGTAATTGCCGGCCCATAGGAAGCCTTCCAGCGAGGCGCCCTCAGGCGCGTCGGCCAGCACGCGGCGGAGCCATGGGTAGTCGGCGAGGAGCTTGGCCGGTGGCTCCTTGGCCAGCTCGTAGAACGCACGGACATCCATCTCGAGCGGAAGGGTCTGCAGCTTGGCCGTGATCTGCTCGAGACGGAGGCCCGTTCGCAGGTCGACCTCGACGTAGGGATCCTCCGGCGGGGCGAGCACCGCGGTGACGACTTGATCGGGTGTCATGTTCTTGCGCAGCACGAAGGTGCCGTGCTGCAGCGACCCGGTCAGCGCTCGCTCGCTCGCGATGAAGATGAACGCCCGGCGGTCACGGATCAGGTCCTGGTCTTCGAGCCGTGTCGCGATCGACGAGGCTGTATCCCCCTCCGCGATGACGAACTCGACCTGTTCCGGGTCGCTCGAGACAGGCTGCGTCAACGACGTGCCGAGGTCCTCGCGGACGATGTCGGCGACGAAGGGCAGCCTCAGGGCAGCGGGGCTGTCCTCGGCCCATGACAGCATCGCGCTGTTGACGACCGGCCGGAGTGCAGTGAGCGCCACGATGAGGACGAGCCCGCCGAGCAGCAGCGCGAACAGCAGGAACTTGACCAACCCCCCGAAGCCACTGCCGCCGCCCCGTCGCTTGCCGTTGCCGCCACCGTTGCCGTACCGGCGCGACGGCTCGAAGTCCTCGGGCACGTAGTCCGTCGCATAGGCATCGGCCTCGTAGCGACGGGCGTGTGGGGGTCGTTGGTCGCGCGGGCGTCCGCCGGAGCGGATCGTCATGGTCGGCTCTCCATCGTGGGTCGGGTCGAAGCGGACCCCGTCCCCCGGCGGCTGTCCAGCTCATCTTGCAGGATGATCGCCGCGGCCTCACGGTCGACCCGGGCACGGTACGCGTCGCGCTGCTGGCGCGACGGCGGGCCGCCGGAGCGGCCGCGCGGCATCGGACCGAGCCGCGTCTCGGCGACGTGGCTGGTCAGGCGCTCGTCTCGAAACCCGATTCTGACCCGTTCTCCGAGATATGTCTGGAGCTCCTCGACCCAGGCGCGGGTCGCCTCAGCCTGCGGGCCCTCGTGCCCGGCCGCGTCGAGCGGCAATCCGACGACGAGCTCGTCGATCGCGTGCGCGTCGATCAGGGATCCGAGCGCCGACGCGTCCGTGTCAATCGAGCGTCCACGGCGCATCGTCGCGAGCGGGCGAGCGCCGACGTCCGGACCGTCGGAGATGGCGATGCCGATCCGCCGCTCCCCGAGGTCGATGCCGAGGAATCCCGTCACGGCGCTGCCTCAGTCGTGCGAACTTCCACGCGAGCGTCGAGCGTCGGGATCGTGCCCACCCAGTCCGGCCAGACCGCGAGCTCGGCCCGGCCATAGCCGTCGAGGATCGACTGGGCGTCAGCCAACGACTTGCCGCGGATCTCGGCTTCGATCGCCGCCGGGTCGAGCAACAGCACCTGGCGGGCGGTGATGATCGCCGGGAACGAGATGACGCCGTCCTGGACCTGGCCCGGCGACGCGTCGATGGTGCTGGAGCCGTCGACCAGGGCGTAGCCCGACTGGACCTGGCTTGCGATGTTCGCCTCGGCGACGACCTGCACCGAGGCCTCGTCGACGGTCAGGACGGTGCCGCTGGCCGAGGCACCCATGTCGAACGTCTCGATCTCGTCGCCGAGCAGTGTCGCCGGGTCGACGGTGTACGTCGGCGTGCCGAGGGACGCGGTCTCCCCGAAGACGGTGGACCCATCGGCGACGAGCGCCGGGTCGGCGAGCTTCTCCTGGAAGGCGGTCGCGAGTCCCTCTCCGAGCGCCTTGGTCGCGGCATCGATGTCGGCCTGCTTGACTTGTGGGAACTCGTCCCGCTTGCCGCCGCTGGTCTGGTCCGGGTTCGTGACGTCGAGCGTCAGCGGATCCTCGCCGCGCGGGATCACCAGGATCGTGTTCGGTTCGACGTTGCCGTCGGTGCCGGCCTTCACGGCCGTGACCTTGACCGTCGCGGACGCGGGGAAGACCTGGAGTCCGACGAGCTCGGCGCGTGCCACCGTCACCGAGCGGTCGGTCCGGAAGCGGACGCCCGACTGGGTGCTCACGATGCTGCCGCGCGGGATCGTGTTCGTGGACGTGAAGTCCTTGTTGCGGAACCGGACGGTGCCCTTGGCTTCGGTCTCTTCGACTCGCTTGCCTGTGACCGTGAAGGTCTGGCTCGTCTCGACGTCGAACGTCTTGGTCTGGGCCGGAACCGTCCGGGCGACCGGATCGGGCTCGGTGGCTGATGGGCTGGCGACGATCCGCAGTGGAACCGGTCCGATCGCCGCCTCACGGGGCGTGATGACCGCCGTGGCCGTCGGCAGGAACACGTAGGCGCCCACGCCGCCGACGACGAGAGCGAGCGCGAGGACGGCCAGCCCGATGACCAGTGGCGTGCGCAGCGTGCCCGGCAGGAGTTGGCGCCCCATCGGTGCGGGCAGGACGCGCGAACCAGTCACGCGGGACGGCGCCGCGGGCACGACATCGGGGGGCGTGTCGGCCATGACCCGCGCCGCGGGAATGGCCGCGGGCCCACGTGGGACGGCGGCCTGGCTGCGTGTCGCGGCCACGAAGGGCGGCGGGGCGACCTCGGCCTCCGGACGATCCGGGGGCACCGGCGCGGCCGCCACAGCCGCAGCCACACCGGCGGCCGCGGGACCTGTGGTCACGTCTCCCGGGGGCACGGGTGGCGGGAACAAACCCATCGTCTCGTCGCCGGTCTCGATCGGCGCTCGCGGCTTGCGCCTCGACCGGGCCGAGCGGACCGAGGGCGCCTTCTCGGGCTCAGGCGCGCCCGTCACGCCGACCGCACCCTCGACGGCAGCCGCTCCTGCGGCGGCCGCTCCTGCGACGGCGGCCGCACCGGCGACGCCGGCGCTGTCTGCGGCGGCGGCTCCTGCGGCGGCCGCACCCACGACGCCGCCGGTGTCTGCGGCGTCTTCGCTCTCCGCTGGCTCGGTCGACGGTGCACCCTTGGCGCCGCGCTCGGCCTCGAGCGCCGCCTCGTACTCCGCGACCGATGCGAAGATCGGCAACCCGGCCGATGCGGCCAATGCCCGCGTGGCGGCATCGCCGGAGACGATCGAGAGCCGTTTGCTGTTGAGCGTCGCGTCGCGCGCCAGGAGCCGGAAATTGATCCGTGAGGTCGCCACGCGCGCTCCGTTGGGCAGCACGATCGCGACCCGGGTGCCCTCGGCGCCGCGGACGCGCGCAGCCGCCGTCGTGATCTCGTCGTCGATGTCGAGGTAGAGGATGCGGACCTCCATGGTCAGACCCTCATCGCGCGCAGGACCCGCCGGAGGGCGACTTCCAGGGGATCCGCCGTGGTCTGGAGCTCGATCGCCTGGTACGCCCACCCGAGTGGCGTGACGTCCTGCTGGTCCACCAGCAGATCGGTGGCATCGACGACCGTCTCGATCTGGTCGGGGTTGAGCACGGTCACCTCGGGCGGCCGGGCGAACGGCATGCGCTTCCAGAAGGTCTCAGCCGCCAGCGCCTCGCGGATCTCGGGCAGACGAGACCCGCCACCGCACAGGTAGATGCGGCCGGGCAGGAGGTCACCCCCCGACAATTCCTCCATCACGAGCTCGACACCGGCGGCCCACACCCTGACATCCTCGCCGATGATGTTCGCGATGTCCTCCCGGCGCTCGATCGCAACGCCGCGCGCATAGTCGACCTTGAGCGACTCCGCACGCGGGAACGGCAGGTCGAGCCGGTCGGCCAGGGACTTCGTGAAGGCCCGTCCACCGAGCGCGAACATGCGCGTGCCTTCGATCCCGCCATGGCGGACGAGCGCGACATCCGTCGTGCCGCCGCCGACATCGACGAACAGCGCCCCGGTCTGGCGAATCTGCTCGGTCCCGAGCACGCGAGCCACCGCGTACGGCTCGGCGACGATCTCGAGCAGCTCGAGGTCGAGCTGCGAGGCGACGCTCTGCAGCGCCCCGAGATGGACGAGCGGCGCGAACGCGTTGAAGATCCCGATCTTGACATGGCGACCCTGGAAGCCGACCGGGTTGGTCAGGGCGTAGCCGTCGATCGACGCGCCGGTCACCGCCGCGTGGACGAGCCGCACGTCGACATGGGGCAGGCCGGTCTCCCAGGTGATCGCGCGCTCCGCCTCGCCCAGCGCCTCGCGCTGGACGCCGTCGATGAGCTTCTGGAGCTCCGCCTCGGAGATCGGCTGGTCGGGCTTCTTGCGTTCCTGGCTGTGGGTCGTCGTGAACCCCTTGACGAGCTCGCCGGCGATGCCGATCACGACCTGGCTCGGCCGGAAGCCGGCCATCTCCTCGGCCTCCTGGAGCGCGACGGCGCAGTTATCGACGACCGCCGCGATGTCCGCGACGGTCCCCGATTGCATGTGCGACAGGCCCTGCCGTTTCCTGCCGACCCCGCGGACCGTGCCCAGCCCCTCGTCGTCGATCTCGAAGACGAGCGCCTTGGCGAACTCCGTCCCGACATCGAGCGCGGTGCACGCCGCGAGACTGTCGGCGCCATCGCGCTGCCAGATCCGGCGCCAGAACGCCATCAGCCCCCCGCGCCAAGCCGCTCGGCGATCGAGCTGCGGAGCGCGGCCTCCGCCTCCGACAACCCGTCGCGTCGCGTGCCCATGCCCTGGGCCATCTGTGGCCGGCCGCCGCCCTTGGCCCCGATCGGCCCCGCCGCGACCTTGACGAGGTCGCCCGCCGACAACCCGCGGTCGACCAGGTCGTCCGACACCGTCACCCATACCTGGGGCGCCTCGGCATCGAGGAACATCGCGATCACGCCGCTGCCGAGGGCAGCGCGCACCTCCTTCGAGGCAGCCTTGAGCGCATCCATCGACTCGTAGGGCACGGTCGCGGCGACCAGGCGGACGCCCGGCGCGATCTCCTCGGCTCGGGCGGCCAATTCCGCCGGCTTGGGGACCGTGCTGCCGGCGCCGGCCCGAAGGCGACGACGCGTCTCACGCAGCTCCTCCTGCAACGTGGTCACGCGATCCTCGAGCCGGTCCAGGGATGGCGCTCCGACCGTGTCGGCAAGCCGATCGAGCGTCTCGAAACGCTCGCGGATGAGCCGGTCCGCCCCGGTACCCGTGACGGCCTCGATCCGCCGCTGGCCGGAGCCGATGCTCCGCTCGCCGGTGATCAGGAACCCGCCGATCTGCCCGGTCGCCCGGCAGTGCGTCCCGCCACACAGCTCGAAGCTGTAGTCCTGGACGCGGATCGTCCGCACGGTCTCGCCGTACTTCTCGTCGAAGAACGCGTCGGCGCCCTGCTCGATGGCCTCGGCCATCGGCACGAACTGGATGGTCACAGGGCGATCGTCGCGGATGACCGCGCGGACCTCGTCCTCGATCGCCCGCTTCTCGTCATCGGTGAGCGCCCGGTCGAACGGGTAGTCGAAGCGCAGGTAGTCGGGATGCACGAGCGACCCGGCCTGACGCGCCTGGTTGCCCACCACGTTGCGGAGCGCCCGATGCAGAAGATGCGTCCCGGTGTGGTTGCGCATCGTATTGGCGCGCCGCACCGGGTCGACGACGGCTTCAACGGTCTCGCCGACCTTGAGCCGGCCGCGGAGCGTGCCACGGTGGACGATCAGGCCGCCGACCGGCCGCTGCGTGTCCTCGACCGTGAACAGGGGGCTTCCGCCGCCGGGCTCGCGAAGCACACCCTGGTCGCCGACCTGTCCGCCGCCCTCGGCATAGAACGGCGTCCGGTCGAGCACGACCTCGGCCCCACCGAGACCGGTCAGCTCGTCGTATTCCATCCCGTCGCGGACGATCGCGACGACCCGGCCCTCGGCGGTCGTCGTCTCGTAGCCGAGGAATTCGCTGTCTCCGCTGCGCGCCTGGATGGCGCTGTACAGCGACGTCGACTCGGCGTGCCTGGCGAGCTCGGCCTTCTTGCCCGATCGACTGCGCTCGCGCTGGCCGGCGAGCGCGGCGTCGAAGCCGGAGCGGTCGATCGCCACCCCGTATTCGGCCGCGAGTTCCGCCGTCAGGTCGACCGGGAAGCCGTACGTGTCATGCAACCGGAAGGCGATCTCGCCGGCGAGTCGGGGGGCGTCGGCAGGCAGGTCCTCGGGTCTCCGGCCGATGACGCGCTCCGCCCGGGACAGGGCCTCGAGGGCCTCCTCGAGCTGAGCGGTCCCGGCGTCGAGCGTTCGGGCGAACTGCGCCTCTTCGCGCGCGATCGTGGCGAGGATCACGTCCCGCTTCTCGACGAGGTGGGGGTATGCGTCAGCCATGACGTCGATGACCACCTCAGCTGTGGAGGCCATGAACGGCTCACGCCGCCCCAACAGCCGGCCGTGGCGGACAGCGCGCCGCAGGATCCGTCGCAGGACGTAGCCTCTCCCTTCATTGCTGGGAAGGACGTCGTCGCCGATGAGGAACGTGACGGCGCGTGAATGATCGGCGATGACCTGGTAGCTGAAGCGCTCCTGCTCGAACACGTCGGGATCGTGCCCGAGCAGCTCGCGCATACGTGCGTGGATCGGCGTGAAGAGGTCGGTGTCGTAGTTGGTGGGCACCTGCTGGATCACGCTGGCGAGCCGTTCGAGGCCCATCCCGGTGTCGACGCCGGGCGCCGGCAGCGGGGTCAGCGACCGGTCGGGATGGAGCTCGAACTCCATGAACACGAGGTTCCAGATCTCGAGCCAGCGAGGACACGTCTCGCTGTGGTCCGGGATGCACTCGGGACCCTCGCTCAGGTGCGCCCCGCGATCGAAATGGATCTCGCTGCACGGCCCGCACGGACCGATGTCGCCCATCCGCCACCAGTTCTTCTCGTCGCCGTTGGGGAAGTCGCCCCAGCGCACCAGTCGTTCCGGCGGGAGGCCGATCTCGTCGCGCCACACCTCGAAGGCGAGATCGTCGGTCGTGTACGTCGTCGCTGCGAGCCGCTCGCCCGGGATGCCCAGGTCGCGCGTCAGGAAGTCCCACCCGTAGTGGATGGCATCGCGCTTGAAGTAGTCGCCGAAGCTGAAGTTGCCGAGCATCTCGAAAAGGGTGTGGTGGCGAGGGGTGCGCCCGACCTCCTCGAAGTCGTTGTGCTTACCGGCGACGCGCAGGGAGCGCTGATAGTCGACGGCGCGTGTGTAGCTGCGCGTCTCTGCGCCGGTCAAGGCGTCCTTGAACTGGACCATGCCGCTGTTCGTGAAGAGCAGCGTCTGGTCGCCGGCCGGTACGAGACTCGCGCTCGGAACGATCGTGTGGCCACGCTCGGCGAAGAACTCGAGGAAGCGGTGACGGAGCTCCGACGCAGGCCGCGACACGATCCGGGGATCCGGGGTGACGGGTGGGGTCGACATCGGCCGCAATGGTACCGAACCGAGGCGGCGCGGCTATGCAACGGGACCGCAAGTCGTTGTGCGGGGGGCGTGATGCGGTCGTGCCCGCCGCCGGGCCACGGTGGACGGCGTTGGAACGAGCGTAGACGAGGAGACCCCATGGCCTTCGTCAGGAAATGCGAGAAGTGCGGCAGCATCGACAACCGCGAATCGTGGTCGTCGGCGACCGAGGCTGCGGACAAGGGAGCGTTCAAGAGCTGGACGTGCCCGTCGTGCGCCTGGACCGAATTCGACCTCGTCGAGGAGGCTGAAGCGGAGGCGCAGGCGGCCCGCTGATCATCCGATCCACCTCAGCACCGTCTCAGACGGTTCTCACCTTGGGCTCTGAGCGTGTCCACCTGATCGACCCGCTCGGAGCTACTTCATGACCTCGCCAGCGACCCCGCCCCCCACGCCGGCGCTCGACGAACTCGACGACGACGATCGGCTGATCGGTCGGATCCTCACCCGGCGCGAGATCCTCGCACTCCTCGGCGCCGGCGGCGCCGCGGCGTTCCTCGCGGCTTGCATGCCGGGCGGGGGTTCATCGCCGGCCGGTTCGGCCGGGGCATCGGCGGCACCATCGACGTCGGCCAGTGCCTCCGCGAGCGCGGTCGCCACGGCCAGCGCCTCCGCAGCCGTCGCGACGGCCCTGCCGGCCTGCGTGGTCGCGCCGGAGCTGACCGAGGGTCCGTACTACCTCGATGTCGAC
>DASTIG010000001.1:0-2987 GCA_035717785.1 Candidatus Limnocylindrales bacterium | reverse complement strand
CGCGGAGTCGACCTGGCTCGACGAGCACCTCGCGAGTTGTCCGGCCTGTATGGCGATCGCCGCGAGATACGAGGACGACCGGCTCGCACTGCGCTCTCTGCGCGACCAGCGACCGGACCCGCCGCGCGACCTGTGGGCGCGGACAGCGGCCGCCATCGAGGCCGAGTCACGTGTCGGCACTCGGACCGGCTCCCGGCGAGGCCGACTGGCAGCGTTGCCGATCGGGGCTTTGTCGGGGCTGACGGTGGTCGCACTCGTCGTGGGCGTCAGCCTGCTGTCCGGGAGCATCTCGATCTATCCGGATACCGGCAACGGCGTGAAGGGCGAGGATCCGGCGGGCGAGGGCCCTTCGTTGGCCAGCGCGACGCCCGAATCGGCAGCCGCGGAGCCCACGCCGTTCGCCGTCGGGAGCGTCGGTCCGGTGGGGTGGATCGATCAAGGCCCCGAGGGCGGCCACCACACCGCGACCGTGGACGAGGTCTGTCCGGTCCAGGGCGCTGCCGGCTGCCCGCCGCTGCACGCGAGCCGCGACGATGGCGTGGCCTTCAACCGTGCAACGAAGACGATCGTCGGGTCGCCGACGCGTCGTCAGGCCATCGCCATCGCAGAGTCCGAGACCACGGGCGACGATGTCGTCGTCGTCGCGATGCCGGACGGCAGCGATGAGCCGTCACCGTCGGCTACCCCACCGAGCGAAACCCCCGCGCCGGAGACGCACAGTCCGTCGAGCGCTACCGCATCGATCGCGCCCTCGGCGGGCGCCGCGACCGCATCGGTGGAGCCATCCGCCAGCCCGACGCTGACGCCCGAACCGACCGTGGCCACCAGGGTGGCGATCGCGAGCGGCATCGACGTCGTGGGTGAGTCGGCAGCCTACTCGCCCGATGGGACCTGGTTCGCGTTCACCGCGCGCCCGGCCGATGGCTCCGGTGGCCCCGATGTCCATGTATGGCGCGTCGGCGACAAGCAGGCCGTGAAGGTGACGGACGACGGCGCGTCGTACTTCGCGTCGTGGTCCGGCAACGAGATCATCGCAAGCCGGCCGAGCCGGCCAGGGTCCGAGGACGCGCGCCCCGTCTCCGTCATGATCGATCCGGCGACGCACGCCGAGGCCGATGCCGGCGACCTGTGGCGGCCCGTCGTCGACCCGACCGGCCGCTTCGCGATCGCATGGGATGGCTCGCTGGCCCGTGCCGACGCCGATGGCACTTGGATGCCCGCACGCGGGAGTCTCGAGCTCCGACGTTGGGGCGACGACGGTCCGCGCGACGCGACCGGATCGAAGGCATCCCGCCTCGCGGCCGATGAGGCGGCCGGCGATTTCGACGTTCGCTGGGACGAAGCTGGCGAATGGGTCGCGGTCTGGATCGCCGAGACGCCGGACTCGCAGGTCGGTCAGCTGACGCTGTATCGCGTGGATCAGGCCAACGTCCGCCTCGAGCGCGCCGACGGCGCGCCGACCCAGGAATCGGCGCTGCCTGGCTTTTCGATGGGCGCGGGCCGGCTCGCATGGGCCACGCCACCGGGCGAAGGTGGGGAGGGCAGCCGCATCCAGATCGCCGCATGGTCTGACGACGGCGTCGGCGTCGTCGAGAGCGGTCCGGGCGACCAGCTGGTGGTCATCCGCTGATCACGCGGGCCGCCGCCAGGTGGGCGGGGCTATGCACATCGGGGTCCGGCGGCGTATCGTTCCCGCCCTATCGTGCGACCAAGATGGTTGGTCGTAGGGTCGGTGATCAGCACCGCCCTCGCCCTGGTCTCGCTGCCGGGTCTGGCAGGCACCCGCGTCCCCAGCGCCGTGGAGCCGGTCCCCGCCGGAGCATTCCAGCCGTACTCGATCCCCGCGCTCGACTCGCGATCACCTATCGAGATCGCGGGGCTTGACGATGCGCATCGCTCGGAGGGCGTGTTCGACGCCGGGACGACCATCTTCGAACCCGGTGTTCCCGGGGAGGGCGGCCCGACGCGCAGGACCACTGTCGACCAGCCGGATGGCGTGGCCGGCTCGGATCGCAAGCCTGCCAGGTACACGCTGACCGGCGAGGCCACGTTCTATGACGCCGGCTTCACAGCGATGCGGCTCCCTCGCGGCACGCTCGTGGTCATCTGCGGCGACGCGGGCTGCATCGAGCGGGTCGTAAACGACTACGGCCCGCAGCTGGAGCGGCGGATCGTCGATCTCTACCGGCCGGACTTCTTCAAGATCTGTGGCTGCCCGTCGTGGAGCGGCATCACGAACGTCACTGTCCACGTCTACTGATGGGTCGCGCCCAACTCCGCGACGCCCCGGGGTATCCTTCTCGCTAACCCTTCGGCTGCGGCCCCGTGAGGCCGCCCGGGTGGCCCTGTGAGGCCGGGAAGGAGCGATGACCGGACGCCGGATCATGACCGCCGACGAGATCCGTCGCGCGACGGTCCGCCTTTCGCATGAGATCGTCGAGAAGCAGGCGGGCACCGACGGCCTGCTGCTGATCGGGATCCAGCGACGTGGCGTCCCGTTGGCCCGCCGGATCGCTGACGCGATCGCCGAGAACGAAGGCGTCCATGTGCCGGTCGGGGCGCTCGACATCACGTTCTATCGCGACGACCTTTCGCTCATCGCCCAGCAGCCGGTCGTGAAGGGCACGGAGCTGCCGTCGGGCATCGACGGTCGAACGGTTGTCCTCGTCGACGACGTGCTGTACACGGGCCGAACGATCCGCGCCGCGATGGACGCGCTGGTCGATTTCGGGCGGCCGCAGGCGATCCGACTGGCGGAGCTCGTCGATCGCGGGCATCGCGAGCTTCCCATCCGTGCCGATCACGTCGGCAAGAACGTCCCGACGTCGCGCGAGGAGATCGTGCGAGTCCACCTCGAGGAGACCGACGGCGAGGACGGGGTCGAGATCGAGCGGCTCATCGACAGCCCACTGGCCGCCGAACCCGTCGCATGACCGACGTGATCGAGGGACGGACCGAGTCGGCGAACGGCGCCGAGGTGGTCGTCC